>JAADIC010000158.1 GCA_013151535.1 Alphaproteobacteria bacterium
GGTTTGGGCGGGATGTATTTATACGCAGTCGCCATCTCGTTCACCCCATCTTCATGTTGTCAATGCCCACGATCCGGTCGTAGAGCCAGTAAAAGAACAACACGATCGTCAGCAGAACAAAGCCAAGTGCCGCCGCCAGCGACCAGTTAAGCGAGCTTCGCATGTGGAAATCGATAAAGTTCGAGATCATCGTGCCATCCTGCCCACCCACAAGGGCGGGCGTGATGTAAAAGCTGATGGCAAGAATAAAGACCAGAATGCCGCCAGCCCCGATGCCCGGTATGGTTTGTGGAAAATAGACCCGCCAAAACGCCGTCCAGTTGGTGGCACCCATGGATTTCGCCGCCCGCACATAGGTTTGCGGCACGGTTTTCATCACCGAATAAAGCGGCAGGATCATGAACGGCAGCAGAATATGCGTCATCGCAATCAGGGTGCCGGTTTTGTTATAAATCAGCGAGAAACGGTCGTCATCGGCGGCAAGGCCAAAGACCACAAACAGATCGTTCAACACCCCCTGACTTTGCAGCATGGCAATCCACGCGGTGGTTCGCACCAGCAGCGATGTCCAGAATGGCAACAGGACAAGGATCATCAGCATGTTCGAGGTGCGCGCTGGCAATGTCGACAACAAGAACGCCACCGGATAGCCCAGAAACAGCCCCGCCAGTGTCACGATAATCGAGATTTCAAACGTGCGCAGGAACAACGTGACGTGAATGCGCCGATCTTCGGGTTTACGCTCGAATTTGCCTTCGGCGGTATATTTCAGATCAACCGCCGAGGCGACATAGGCGGGTGTCAGTGATTTTGAGGCGATTTTCATCGCCTTCCAGACCTCGATATCGCCCCATTTCTCTTTCGTCTTAATCAGCGAGTCCCTAAACGGGGCCTCTAGCTTGGCGGCTTTACGCCCGGTGGCGGTGAACAGCGACCTTGTGCCGGACAATTCGCGATTGACCCGCGAGGCAACCTTGCCGATGTCTTTGTCCTTTTTCGTCACGATCAGGTCTTTGACCAAAGCCGCGTACATTTCTTCGGTCGGGGCAGATTTCGCATCCCACTGTTTGAGCAGCGGCGTCGTGTTGGGCATAAATTTTTCAAAGGTATCGTTGTAAAAGGCCTGGGTCAGGAAAACCACGATTGGCACCAGAAACGCCATGACGATCATCAACAGCAGCGGCGTGACCAGCCCAAAGGCGCGCAAACGACTGCGAAACATCGCTTTGGCCAGCTTTTGCTTCAGGGTCATACCGCCACCCAAAGCCATGTCAGCCGAAATTTCAGTCGTCTCTGTCATGTCAGGCCTTCTGCGCAAGGTTCGATTTTATGATGCGCGGGGAACCATGGCCCCCCGCGCTTTTTCTTTTCCACAAAGTGGATTACTTGGCCAGCCAAGTGTTGAAACGCTCGTTCAACTCGTCCTGATTGTCGGCCCAGAATTCAAAGTCATTCTGGATCGCGGTCTTGAAGTTCTCAGGTGCTGTTGGCATCTGAGGCGCCATCGCCAGATCAGGCTTGGAGTTATAAGAACCAACCAGTGCTGCCGAAGATTTCCGTGCAGGACCGTACGAGATATAGGAGGCCTGCGCCGCCAGTTGCTCGGTTGCGGTCGAGAACGCCAGGAATTCCATGGCCAGATCCTTGTTAGGCGCGCCTTTTGGGATCACCCAGAGGTCAAGGTCATAGATCTGCGCATCCCAAACAATTGTGAACGGCTTGTCTTCAGCGGCAATCGCGTTGAAAATCCGGCCGTTCCATGCTGTGGTCATGACAACTTCGCCATCCGCCAACAACTGTGGAGGCTGAGCGCCAGCTTCCCACCAGACGGTGTCTGCTTTGATGGTGTCAAGTTTGGCAAATGCACGGTCAACACCTTCTGGTGTACCCAGAACCTTATAGATGTCCGCCGCAGCAACGCCGTCAGCCGCCAATGCCATTTCCATCATAGCCTTGGGGTTTTTGCGCATGCCACGCTTGCCCGGGAATTTTTCCAGGTCAAAGAAATCCTGAATGGTTGTCGGGCCATTCGGCAGTTTTGAGTTATCGTAGGCGAAAATGGTCGACCAAACGATATTGGCAACGGCACATTCAAAAATGGTGCCAGGCAGGAAGTCGTCTATTGCCGGGGTGCCATCGGCACCTGGCGGAAGGATCGCCGGATCAATGACTTCAAGCAGACCCTCGTCACAGCCGCGAATCGCGTCGGACAATTCCACGTCAACAATATCCCAAGTCACGTTGCCAGCTTCGACCTGCGCCTTGATTTCAGCCAGACCTCCACCGTAATCCTCGGAGATAACGGTGTTGCCTGTGGCTGCGGCCCAGGGCTTGTGATAAGCCTCGATTTGCGATTTGGTATAGGCACCGCCCCACGAAACGGCTGTGATTGAGCCCGCCGAAGCAGCGCCGGCAATCAGCGCGGAGGCTGCAGCCCCCAGTAGAAGTGTTTTTATAGACATGTAGTGTCTCCCTTAGAAACGCCGGACAGAACCGGCAATTGTCATCGCAGCAGGGCATGGCCCCGCGCAATGGTTAAAGTCACGCGTCAAGTGCGCGACAATCTTCTTTCAACCAGCTTACTCTGGTTGTTTCACCCTCTTTCAGGTGCTTGTGGCCCGTCGCATTGGGCACCTTGACCACAAAATCAGTATTGCCCAGCACCTCCATCCGGCAGCGGATGTGATCGCCGAGATAAATCAGCTCCAGCACTTTGGCATTGACCGCCCCCGCGCCGCTTTTGGTGCCGATATTCACCCGCTCGGGGCGGATCGAAACCGTGGTCGCCGTTCCGGCCTCGCCACAATTGATCGCCATCGCTTCGCCGATCTTGCCCTGACCGTAATCCACCGTTGCCACACCGTCTTTCACAGCTTTAACTGTGCCGGACAACGTGTTGTTTTCACCGATGAATTGCGCAACAAAGGCGTTATCCGGACGCTCGTAAAGATCATCCGGCGGCGCCAGTTGCTGAATGATGCCATCATCAAACACCGCCACCCGATCAGACATTGTCAAGGCTTCGGACTGGTCATGCGTCACATAAACCACGGTCACGCCAAGGCGATCATGCAAATGCTTGATTTCGTATTGCATCTGTTCGCGCAACTGCTTGTCAAGCGCCCCCAGCGGCTCATCCATCAGCACCAGTTCAGGCTCAAACACCAACGAACGTGCCAGCGCGATGCGCTGTTGCTGACCGCCGGATAATTGCGCCGGGCGACGGTTCTTGAAATCCACCATCTGCACCATATCCAGCGCCTTGAGGACATTGGCCTCGCGTTCGGATTTACCCTGCCCGCGCACTTCCAGCGGAAAGGACAGGTTCTCGCCCACAGTCATATGCGGAAACAGGGCGTAGTTCTGAAACACCATGCCGATGCCGCGTTTATGGGGCGGAATGTTGTTGATCGGGCGGCCATCCAAAAGGATATCGCCGAAGGTCGCGGTTTCAAACCCGGCCAGCATCATCAGGCAGGTGGTCTTGCCCGAGCCTGAGGGGCCGAGCATGGTCAAAAACTCGCCCTTGCCAATATAGAGGTTCAAATCCTTTACGACCAGAATCTCTCCGTCATAACTCTTTTGAACATGGTCGAAAACGACGAAGCCGTCCTCTTTCGATACGGCCTTCAATTCTTTGGACAAATTCAACTCTCCCTGGTCGAACTCTCTTTTTTACCGATATATCTTCGGCTCAAAAACTAGACAAGCACATCCAGTGTCACTATGCAATATTGCGCTGGCACAAAAACGACAATCTATAGGTCGTTAATGCCAATTGGGATTTTTTGACCCGACAGAGGGGCCAGAGGCAAGCGACACGCCATCCATCAGGAATATTCCCGCAAGCGCACCCGCAACACCCGCGCGCAAGCACCGCCGCCTGAAAGGGCCGCCATACGGGCGGCATTTCCCCCGGCTAGCGGGCTAGCGGGCTAGCGGGCTAGCGGGCTAGCGGGCTAGCGGGCTAGCGGGCTAGCGGGCTAGCGGGCTAGCGGGCTAGCGGGC
>JAADIC010000293.1:0-5272 GCA_013151535.1 Alphaproteobacteria bacterium
TGCACAAATCTGTCGACGTGCTGAATTTGCAGCAAAGCCTTGGCGGCGCGATTGGCGTTTGCTGTCAGAAGGTTTCCGAGGCCGAGGTGTTCGTGCGCGGCGGTATCAAGGATGTGATGGTGTCCAATCAGGTGCGCGATCCGGCAAAGATCGAACGACTGGCGAAAATGCCGAAACTTGGTGCGCGTATTCTGGTCTGTGTGGATGACCCTGAAAACGTGGCCGATTTGCAGGCCGCTGTCGAACGCGAAGGCACGCAGTTGGAATGTCTGGTTGAAATCGACGTTGGTGCGGGGCGGTGCGGGGTTACCACTTCGCAGGATGTGGTGAACATTGCCAAGCTGATTGACGGGTCTGACAATCTGAAATTTGCCGGTATTCAGGCCTATCAGGGCGCGATGCAGCACATGGACCTGTATGTGGATCGCAAGGCGAAAGTCGACATTGCGATTGATATGGTTGCTGATGCTTTGACAGCATTGAAATCCCAAGGGCTGGAATGCGATATTGTTGGTGGCGCTGGCACCGGGTCTTATTACTTTGAGGGCAATTCGGGCGTTTTCAATGAAATGCAATGCGGGTCTTATGCGTTTATGGATGCGGATTATGGCCGGATTCTGGATAAGGACGGCAAGCGGATTGATGACGGTGAATGGGAAAACTCGCTGTTCCTTCTGACCAGCGTTATGAGCCATTCCAAAGCCGATAAGGCGATTGTTGATGCGGGTCTGAAGGCGCAGTCTGTCGATAGCGGTCTGCCTACGGTTTACGGGCGCGATGACAAGGTTGAATATCTGAAATGCTCGGACGAGCATGGTGTTGTTGGTGATCCCGATGGCGTTCTCAAGGTTAACGACAAGCTGCGCCTTGTGCCCGGCCATTGTGATCCGACCTGCAATGTTCACGACTGGTATGTCGGTGTGCGCGGTGGCAAAGTTGAAAGCGTCTGGCCGGTTTCAGCGCGCGGAAAGGCCTATTGATCCATGTATATCGTACCTGAAAAAGAAATCGCCGCCCTGATGGGGCGCGAGGCGTCTTTTGCCGCCGTTGAATCCGTGTTTTCTGCTATGTCGAGCAAAGACGCCTATAATTTCCCCGTGATCCGCGAGGCGATTGGCCACGCGGATGCGCTTTATGGCTTCAAATCCGGTTTTGACCGCAAGTCACTAGCGCTGGGCCTGAAATCCGGTGGTTATTGGCCGGGAAACGAGGCCAAGGGTCTGACCAACCACCAATCCACCGTGATCCTGTTTGATGCCGATACCGGCAAGGTGAAGGCGCTGGTGGGGGGCAATCTGTTAACGGCTTTGCGCACGGCGGCGGCCTCGTCCGTTTCGATCAAGCATCTTGCGCCAAAGAACGCCAAGGTTCTGGGCATGATCGGGGCGGGTCATCAATCGACCTTCCAGATGCGTGCCGCGGTTGAGCAGCGTGACTTTGAAAAAGTAATCGGCTGGAATTACCACCCTGAAATGCTGTCGCGTCTGGCGGATTTGGCCGAGGAGCTTGGCCTGCCATTTGAAGCGGTTGAGCTGGATCGTTTGGGGGCTGAGGCGGATGTCATCATCTCGATCACCTCGGCGTTTGCGCCCAGCCTGATGGATGCGCAAGTGACTGGCGGCACGCATATCGCCTGTATGGGCACCGATACTGTCGGCAAGCAAGAAGTTGAGGCCACCCTTGTGGCCCGTGCGACTGTGTTCACCGACGAGATTGCACAATCTATCAGTCTTGGTGAAACCCAGCATGCGATTGCCGATGGAACGCTCAAACAGGCCGATATTATCGAGCTTGGCGCGGTCATCAATGGCGATCATCCGGGTCGCAAGTCCGACGATGAACTGACCCTGTTTGACGGCACCGGTGTTGGCTTGCAGGATCTGGCCGTGGCCTCGTCCGTGGTTGATCTGGCGATTGAAAAAGGCGTGGCGATCGAAGTTGATTTTTAGGGGAATACTTGCCCTTGCACTCCTTGGTCGAGTGACTAATACCTTTGGCAAAGGCAGGCGTCTGCCTTCGCCACTAAAGGCCCCCTGATGTCCGATCAAAAAATCCGCATTGTGATTAATGGCTTTGGCCGGATCGGGCGCACCCTACTGCGTATTCTGACAGGGCCGGACGGGCCGCAGGATTTTGAGGTTGTAGCGATCAACGATATTGAGCCGCTCCCAACCTGTGCCTATCTGTTTCAGTATGACAGTGTGTTCGGGGTGTTTCACGGCAGTGTTGAGACCGGCGACAAAGCCTTGATCCTTAACGACCAATCAATTCCCTTTCACAACGTGCCAGATATCTCGGCGCTTGATCTGACGGGTGTCGATCTGGTGCTTGAATGTACTGGCATGATCGACACCAGCGAAATTGCAGAACGCGGCTTGCGCGCCGGTGCCAAGGGAGTTCTGATTTCCGGCCCCTCGGATGTGGCTGACGCAACGCTGGTGATTGGCGCGAATGAACACAGACTTGGCGATCATCGTATCGTCTCGAATGCGTCTTGCACAACGAACGCGCTGGCGCCGCTCCTGAAAATCCTCGATGCGGAATTTGGCCTTATCAGCGGCCATATGACCACGGTGCATTGTTATACCGGCAGCCAGCCGACAATCGACAAACCGCGCGGTAACCCTGAACGCAGTCGCGCCGCAGCGCTTTCGATTGTGCCAACCACGACCAGCGCGCAACGGTTGGTCGATCTGGTTCTGCCCGAGCTGAAAGGCCGCATCGAAGGGCGCGCGATCCGGGTGCCAACGGCCAGCGTCTCGGCGATTGACCTGACTGTGCAGACTGAAAAAACGGCAAATGTTAAAACCGCGAATGCCGCCCTGAAACGGGCGGTCGAGGCCACGCATATTCTGGGTTGGATCACCCAACCGCTGGTCTCAAGTGACTTGCGCGCGCGTCCGCAATCCCTGATCCTGTCGGAACGTGAAACTTCGGTTTCCGTCGGTGGGTTGTTAAGGGTTTTCGGGTGGTATGATAACGAATGGGGTTTTTCCAGCCGGATGCTGGATATGGCCCGGCTAATGGCGGCCAGAAACTGATTGGAGCATGAGATGACACAAGACAACAAAGCCGCCGAAACGGCGCGACAGGCAGCCCTGAAATATCACGAGTTTCCAAAACCCGGCAAGCTGGAAATTCGCGCCACCAAGCCGATGACAACCGGGCGCGATCTGTCTTATGCCTATTCGCCCGGCGTCGCCGATGCCTGCCTTGAGATCGAAAAGAACGCCAGCGACGCGTTTCGCTATACCGCCAAGGGCAATCTTGTGGCGGTGATTTCCAACGGTACCGCGGTTTTGGGGCTGGGCAATATCGGTGCGCTGGCGGCCAAGCCGGTGATGGAAGGCAAGGCGGTTCTGTTCAAGAAATTCGCCGGCATTGATTGCTTTGATATCGAGGTGAACGAAACCGACCCAGAAAAGCTGGCTGATCTGGTGGCGCGGCTGGAGCCGACATTCGGTGCAATCAATCTGGAAGACATCAAAGCACCCGAATGTTTCATCGTCGAGCGCCTGTGCCGTGAACGCATGAACATTCCGGTCTTTCACGACGATCAGCACGGCACCGCGATTGTTGCATCCGCTGCGGCGGTGAATGCTTTGCGTGTGGCGGACAAGAAGGTTGAAGATATCAAAGTCGTGGCGCTGGGCGCGGGGGCGGCGGGGATTGCCTGCCTCAAGATGCTTAAAACCATGGGCGTGAAGCACGAGAATATCCTGATGCTGGACAGCAAGGGGGTTGTGCATGCCTCGCGCAATGATCTGTCACCCGAAAAGGCCGAGTTTGCACAGGAAACCCATCTGCGCACCATTGATGAGGCGGTTGTCGGGGCTGATCTGTTCCTTGGTGTGTCCGGCCCCGGGCTGTTGACCGCTGAAATGGTGGCCAGCATGGCCGATCAGCCGATTATTTTCGCGCTGGCCAATCCAACGCCTGAAATCATGCCCGACGAGGCGCGCAAGGGTAATCCCGATGCGCTGATCGCCACAGGGCGCAGCGATTTCAGCGATTTCCCCAATCAGGTCAACAACGTGCTATGCTTTCCGTTCATCTTTCGTGGCGCACTTGATGTTGGTGCGACCGACATCAATGACGAAATGAAACTGGCCTGTGTCGAGGCGATTGCCGGGCTGGCGCGCGAGATTACATCGGCCGAGGTCGGGATTGCCTATCAGGGCGAGATCCTGACATTCGGGCCGGAATACCTGATCCCGAAACCGTTTGATCCGCGTCTGCTGCCAACCATTGCGCATGCGGTGGCCAAGGCGGCGATGGATAGTGGCGTTGCCACCAAAGAAATCGATCTAAAGGCCTATAAGGCCGATCTTGAGGCGCAGGTTTTCAAATCATCCCTGATTATGCGCCCGATTTTCGAGGCGGCGCGGCACTCCAAACGCCGGATTATTTTTGCCGAGGGTGAAAACGAACGGGTGCTGCGCGCAGCACAAGCGATGCTGGAGGAATCACACGATACGCCTATTCTGATCGGCCGTCCCGAAGTGGTTGAAAGCCGGATCAAAT
This sequence comes from Alphaproteobacteria bacterium, assembly GCA_013151535.1. Lineage (GTDB taxonomy): Bacteria > Pseudomonadota > Alphaproteobacteria > Rhodobacterales > Rhodobacteraceae > UBA5972. The sequence continues at coordinate 4,525 of JAADIC010000293.1, forward strand.
CCGCCGGGCTGAATATCAAACCGGATGTAGATTTTGAGCTGATAAACCCTGAAAGTGACGTGCGTTTCCACGATTACTGGAACAGTTATTACAACATCATGCGCAGGCGCGGGGTCACGCCTGATCTGGCCAAGGCGATCCTGCGTACCAACACCACGGCGATTGCGGCGGTGTCGGTAGAGCGGGGCGATGCAGACAGCATGATCTGCGGCACCTTTGGTGAATATCGCTGGCATTTGAATTATGTGCAGCAGGTTCTGGCCAATGATGACTTGCACCCTATCGGTTCGGTCTCGTTAATCATTCTGGATCACGGGCCGCTGTTTGTGGCGGATACCCATATCAATATCGAGCCAACTTCGGCCCAGATCGCAGACACGGTTGTGGCCGCCGCACGCCATGTGCGCCGCTTCGGGATCGAGCCGAAAATTGCGCTGTGTTCCGGCTCGCAATTCGGCAATCTTGATTCTGCGTCGGGGCGTGCCATGCGCGGGGCGCTGGATGTTCTGGATCAAAGCCCGCAGGATTTTGAGTATGAGGGTGAGATGCATACTGACGCCGCCCTTGATCCGGTGCTGCGCCAGCGCCTGTTCCCCGAGGGGCGTCTGACCGGCAAGGCCAATGTGCTGGTTTACGCCAACACCGACGCCGCCGGGGCGACCCGCAACATCCTGAAATCCGTCGCTGACGGGTTGGAAGTTGGGCCGATCCTGATGGGCATGGGCAACCGCGCCCATATCGTGACGCC
>JAADIC010000293.1:5325-6765 GCA_013151535.1 Alphaproteobacteria bacterium
TACGGCTGAAACTGGCGACCAGTTCCACATGGGCGGACCAGCGGAACTGGTCGACTGGTTTTACCCAGTCGATTGTGAACCCGCCTTCAACAAGTGTGGCAGCATCCCGCGCGAAGGTGGCGGGATTGCAGGACACAAAGGCGATTTTGCCGATGCTGCTTTGCGCCAACTCGGCGGTCTGGGCCTTGGCCCCGGCACGCGGCGGGTCGATGATTGCGGCGTCGAATTTGTTCAACTCGGCAGTTAGCAAGGGGCGGCGAAACAGATCGCGGGTCTCGGTTGTGACGGGTTTCAAACCGGTGGTATTTTTTGCACCCGCCAACAGCGCGTCCAGTGGCCCAGCCTCACCTTCTACCGCGTGAACTTCGGCGATTTGGGCGGCGGGCAGCGAGAACGTACCGCAACCGGCGAACAGATCGACGATGCGACTGGCGGGGGTGATGATGCCTAGAACCGCGTCGGTCAAGGCGTCTTGCCCCGCCCGCGTTGCTTGCAAAAACGCGGCAGGCGGCGGTGTAACATGCGCAGGGCCAAACGCCTGAACGGGTGCTGCGCGCATGGCGATCACCTGATCGTTCCAGCTTAGGCGCGCCAGTTTGTGACGCTCGCAAATGCTGCCAAGCTCGATCAGCAGCGGGCCATCGGCGGGCTTGGCTTCGCATACGCTGACGTCCAGTCCAGCCTCGGAACAAGTGACCGCAATCGCCACCGGCGCGCTGCGCGACGCGCCCAGACGGGTGAGGATTTCAAACACCGGCACCGCCGCCAGAATATCGGGATGCAGCAAGGTGCAGGCCGGGATTGCCACGATTGTACCAGAGGCGCGGCCATGAAACCCGACCATCGCCCCCTTTTTGGTGCGCCTGCCGGTCAGTGTCGCCCGGCGGCGAGAACGGGCCGGTGATGTGGCGATATCAAGGAGGGGCGCGCTTAGCCCATTTGCGCCAAGCGCATGGCTGACGATCTGGCTTTTCCAATCAGCAACAAGGCTGTCGGTGGCGTGCTGCATAACGCAGCCGCCGCAGGTTTTGAAATGCGCGCACGGGGCTTTGACACGCTGATCTGACGGGGTCAGAATGCGTGGATTATCCATGCGCCCGCTGATGATTTCACCCTCCACCACTTCGCCGGGCAGCGCAAAAGGCACGAATATGTCACCTTCGGCAATGCCGTCACCCTGATGACCAAGGCGTTTGATCGTCAACTGGCTCACGCGGATTTCTCAAGCGTATCCAAGCCGATAAATCCGCCGGATTGACGGTTCCAGAAATTGGCGTAAAGCCCGGCTTTGGCCAGCAATTCGCTGTGGCTGCCCTGTTCCGCCACACGGCCCGCCTCAAGCACGACAATCCGGTCCATCTGGGCAATCGTTGACAGGCGATGCGCGATGGCGATGACGGTTTTGCCGTGCATGACGTTGGTCAGGGCGGCCTGAATAGA
>JAADIC010000219.1:0-3514 GCA_013151535.1 Alphaproteobacteria bacterium
CACCGCCGAGATCAACGATTTCTTTGAGGCGCGTGATCTGCTGCAATACCGCTCGTTCGGTTATGGCCATTCGTTTGGCGTGCTGTCGCATTATTACGGTCGCGAGGCCGGGCTGGAGCTGCGCGAGGATATCGACACGGTGCTTGAACCGGGCATGGTGATCTCGATGGAGCCGATGCTGACGATCCCTGACGGTCGGCCCGGTGCCGGGGGCTACCGCGAGCACGATATTCTGGTGATAACCGAAGACGGGGCCGACAACATCACCGGCTATCCCTATGGGCCGGATTTCAATGTGGTTGACAACGGGCCTTGAGGTTTTCGCAATGGTTGCGGCCTTTGACGCGAGGGTTTGCTTGACCTAAGGTTTGAAGATATTGGCGGCGGATGCGTGCAAAGACCTTGGTAGACTTGATTTGAGCATCCAGCGGCTGGTTTGTGAAATCAGGCCGGAGTTGATCCATGGGCAAGCATAATCTGTTGAAAACCACCATGGCCGCGCTGCTGGCCGTCACCCTGCCGGTGGCTGTCGGGGCGCAAACCCAGCCGCAAGACTGTGCGGTTTGCGGGCAATTGGCGCGATATACCATATCAGTTCCGGCCGAGATTGCCGCTGGTGTGTGGGCGCGTATCGGCCAAAAGCCATTGGCGCTGGCCCGTCTGAATGGCGGGCAGGTTTGCGCGGCACCGTCGTTGAGCGGCGGGCTGGCAGCGCTGAACGGGCAGGCGGATGCGGAATTCGCTCGGGCCGAAAGGTTGGCGATCAGGGTCGGGGAATGTGGCGCGAGCCGCTCTTTGAAACTTGCACCGGCAGAATATTGCGCCGCGACCAGCGCGATGATGGTGCGACAGGCAACGCTTAAGCGGGCCTCGACCAGCTTTGGCATTGCCGCGTCGCTTTATGCGGCCGCACTTGCCCAATCCCAGGTGGTGGAGCAGCGCCTTGCGGCGGATATCGCGCTGTTCAGTGGTGGTGCGCTTGATGATTTGCGCCGGGCGATCGAGGGGCTGGCTTCGGATGATCCGGCGGCGGTGGATGTGCCAAGCTGGCAGTTGAACGGGCGCGATCTGCTTGAACTGGGGCACAGCCTGTCCGATCTCGTGGCCAGCGGCAGCGCTGATCAGGGCAGTGCTGAACTGGCGGCGGTGCTGGTTGCGGCGGGGCAGGCCCTGCCCAGGCTGGGCGAAGACATAGATCAGGCGCTGACCCGTGCCGCAGTGATGCAGCCCAGCACGGCGCGCGCCTTGCAAAAGCGCGCACTTGATCTGGTGGCAGATATCCTCTGGGCCCGCGAAAGCGCGCGCCAAAGCGGTGAGGCGCGACAATCCGAGATCGAGGCGATGCTGAACACCGATGCCAACGCCGTGCCGATCAGCGCGGTTGCCGGGGATTATTTGCAGGCGGTGCAATGTCTGGAACAGGCGGCAATATCTGCAGCGGTGGCGGCTGAAGGGGCGGCGATGGGTCTGGACATGATTGATGAGTTTGGCCCGAAACCGGCCTGTGATACTGCTGTCAGCCGCCCGATGTCACTGGCGGATATTCTGGCGGCGGAACCGAAATCGGACAAGCTGAACGCGACACTGGCGCGGGGAATGTGCCCGGCTGAATAAATACTGGTCAACAGGGAGAAGACGAATGTCGGCAATCCTAAGAACCATGTGGCTGATGCTGGCGTTGGTTTATTCCGCCGTGGCGGTGCTGGCGCAGGAGCCGCCGGAGCAAAAAGAACAGGTCTGGGTGGTGCGCCACGAAACCGAAGAAGGTTTTCCCGTGCCGGGCTTTGCGGTTTACGACCCCAAGGCGGGCACGCTGACGCTGAATTACAAACCGGACAAGACGCCCTATGACGGGAGGGATTTTGGCGCGCCTATCTTGGCGCGCGATTATTATCAGGTGCTGGTGACTAAAGAAATCACGATTGACAAGGATCGTCTGACGGCGGTGTTCAGGGGAAAAAATATTAGTCCGGTTTTTTTTAACATCATAAATATTGGGACCGAGATTCCTGAAGATATTTTTTCTGCGATAGATAACTTTGAAGAAGGCGCTGTGGAATTACTCGATGCTGTTATTGCGGAACGCGTGCGCCTGTTTGAAGAAACCGCCGCTTTTGAAATCTCTCTAAACCGGAAGTTTGACGATGAGCGAACGCTGGAGGGTGGCTGGACCTATTCCGCCGACATTTTCGACAGACCCTTCACCGGCAAGGAAAAATGGACAAAGGCCGGCAAGATTGTCGATGTCATCGTTTTGCAAGACCAAAAGGCGCGCAACGATCTGGGGCGCGCGGCCTTTCCCTATCCGTTTGGTGATGATCCCGAGGCGAAATACCGCAATAAGACCACCCGCAGGCTGTTTGTCGTTGGCACCAACCTGCCGAACAAGGGCGGGCAGGTCTCCCGGATCGACAGCCTAGATCCGGCGCTGGATTACCGGATCGACGCGGTTCAATCGGATGCGGATGAGTTTGGCACCGTGGCGGCGGATTTCACCAAGGGCTGGGCGAAATTCAAGGAACGCGCGGGCCGCTCGCAGGGTGACCTCGATGGCATAATCGCCATCACTACGCTGAAAGAAGGCGTGGTTGCCGGGCCGAAGGGCCTGGTGCTGAACGGCTCGCGCGGCACATGGACGCTGGAATTCGGTGATGCGACTGGTGAAATGAGCTTCACGCGTGATCGGGCGGTCGATAAGGTTAGCCAAGTGCCCAAACCGGTCTGGAACAAAAGCCGCAACAAATGGGCCGCGACCAAGTTGACCGAAAAGCGGGTCGAGACCACGGAAAAAACCACGATTGCTTATTTATATGACGAGATCACGGTTCAGATCGAACTGCAAAACAGCTTTCCGATTGATGAATTCGAGGTGACATTGGGGCCGCCTGCGACGGTGCAGATCGACCTTAAACGCACCATTGGTCCGGCTTCGGCGGCAAGCCCGGTTGTGGTGCTCAAAAAATCGCCGGAAAATGCCCGCCTTTACCGCTCCGAGCCGCTGTACATCGTCGGGCGTGACGATGACGGCCAGGACCGCCCGAAAGGGCCGGAAGGGATCATTCTGCGGGTCAACACGCCGGGCAAACTGGTGGCCAAACTGGATGATCCGGGAATATTTCTTGTGCCGCCGTTCTCAATTCTGGAGCTGGAGGGCACGCCCGACGAGGTTGGTGGCAGCTTCATTCAGGCGCTCAGACAGGCCAGCAAATGTTATGGCAATGCGCCGGTGGTGGATTGGCGCAAGTTGTCCAACCAGAAGGCAAAAGATGTCTCCAACGTCATTATCACCGAGCTTGGCAGCCGCTCGATCCGGCTGACATTTGGCGATCATGCGGCGATGTTGCTGATGCGTCAGGAATTCCTGCGCCAGATGGCACAGGCACGCAACACTTATGCAACCATGCTCGGCAATGACGCGCTGCTGGTGGCGTTTGCCCGCACCATTGATCCGGTGCAATTCGGGCGCAACAGCCCCATCGCCCGCATGCAGGTGCCCAACCCCGAGAACCTGAAC
>JAADIC010000219.1:3532-5052 GCA_013151535.1 Alphaproteobacteria bacterium
GATTTCGTGCTTTATAATGACGATATCAAGCCGCAATTCATGGTGCGTCCGACGCGGATTGCCATTCAGAATTTCGTCAAAGCGATAGATGCCTCGATCGCGCGGGCCAAAAGCATCGGCAATTGTGACACCGATGGACTGCTGCAACTGACCGGGCACGGGTTCGATGTGCTGGTGGCGACGCTCGAACCAAAACTGATGCGCTCGCGTTTCAACAAAGAGCTGAACCGGCTCGAGATTGAACCGGACACATTGGGGCGGGCATGGGTGCGCGGTTTGGCAACCACGGCGGCGGCGGTGCGCACGCAGCGGGAGTATTCCAGCGTCGATACGGATTTTTCCGTGGCGATTGCGGCTGTTATCCTGTCCGGGGGTGCAAGCGCGCTGTTTGGCGAAGGGCTTGCCGGGATGGCGGCGGCGCTGGCGGTTGATATGGCCGCATCAAGCATCACCACACCGGCCACATGGCTGGAGTACCTGCGCAGCCAGAAAGAACTGGAATTCGCATTGGGTGCCGCAGCGGTGCTGGGAGTTGACCGGCTGGACACGGCGGAACTGGAGGCGGTGGATTGGTATGACGCCGCCTTGGCCACCTATCTTGAAGTCGCCGGCATCGCGCTTGGCGCGGCGGGGGATTCGATTGCCGCGATCAAGGCGGCGCGTGGTGGCGCGCTGAGCGACATGGTGGCACGCGGCGAAAAGCTGGCGGCCTCGCTTGCCGGGGATGGCGCGCGCAAGTTGAGCGTGAAAGAGGCCGCCGATCTTGGTGCCTTCCTGTCGCAGGCCAAAAACACCGCGCTGAAAAGCGGAACCGGGGCTTTGAGCGACGTTCAGAAAAACGCGCTTGCAGCGGTGGAGGAGGCCAGTTCGGCCACGCGGCTGGTGGATGATCTGCCGCCACCAAGGACGCTGGCAAGTGCCGGTGATGCCGACGGCAGCCTGGGCGACTTGTCTGGCGGATTTGGCAATGGGTCTGGCCTGCCGGACAGTGGCGATTTCGGTGATCTGGGGGCGGTGGACGATCTGCCGGACCTTGGCGCAATGCCCGGCGCAATGGATGCCGAGGATTTCACCGAGACCCTGCGCCTGAACACCCCGCCAGGGGACGCAGCGGACCTGACGGAAACACTTGATCTGGCGACGCCACCAAGATCAGCCGACGATTTCACCTCGACTGAAATATTGCCAGCCCCACCAAGGGCGGATGCGGAGGATTTGACCGAAATGCTCGATCTGGCCACGCCGCCCAGATCCCGAGGATTTCACCGAAACCGTCGGCCTGCCGCCGCCGGACCCGGAGGATTTTACCGAAACCGCCGGGCTTGCCAGCCCGCCCAGAAGCGTCGATGATTTCACCCCGACTGAAATATTGCCAGCCCCGTCAAGGGCAGATGCGGAAGATTTGACCGAAACGCTCGATCTGGCCACGCCGCCCAGATCAGCCGAGGATTTCACCGAAACCGTCGGCCTGCCGCCGCCGGACCCGGAGGATTTTACCGAAACCGCCGGGCTTGCCAGCC
>JAADIC010000219.1:5151-9148 GCA_013151535.1 Alphaproteobacteria bacterium
TTTTCAGTGGCAGCACTGGCCGAAGACAGTATCCGCACGGCCCCGCCGGTGCGTGGCGGCGCGGCGGCAGATGCCGCCAAACCGCCGCGACTGGAAGACGGCGAGCTGGGTGGTTTCGCCATTGATTTGAAGGAACCCGGTGGTGGCACGGTCACGGATGTGGCGATCGGGGAGCCGCTTGGGGTTGGCAGTTACAATGACGTCTACACCGTTCCCGGTGAGCCGGAATCGGTTTATCGGGTGTCAAAAGTCGCCGCCGATGATCCCGAGGTTCTGCTGGATGACATGGGTTGGGATGCGTTTGGCGATCTCGACAATTCGGTGGTGCGCACGCCCGAGGTGCGCGGCACTTATACCACCGATATCCGCGATATCAGCCCCAGGGTGCGCAAGCTCGAGACCTTCGAGCAGAGTGCTGCGAAACAGCTTGCGGCCAATCCGCCGGAACTGAATGGCGCCATGAGCCCGCAACAGGCGGTGGCGTTTGACAAGGCCACCCGCGAGATGAACGCCAAGGGCTATGTCTGGCTTGACAACCACACCAAAAACTATGCGTTCGAGCCGGTGCCGGGTGGTGCGGGTGAATTGCGTGTGGTGGTGACCGACCCGGGGGGCATCGTCAAGGTCAAGGGGGCTGATCCGGCCGGTGTTGCACGGCGCATCCAGAAAGAGATTAACGCCCCGCCAGCGGAATTCGTGCGTAGGGTCACAGCCGAAGGTGCGAATGTCGACTTCCTGCGCGAAGTCCGGCGCGAAAACATCCTGGTCGAATTTGGCAACCGGCTGACCCTGCCCGAAGGTATGAAAGATCCGGTTAGCAGTTTTGTCTTCCGCACCGACCAGAACGCGCCGTTTGCGCGGGTGCAGGACCTGTTTGGTCTCGGCGAGGACGAGGTTCAGGCGGCCTATGGGCGCTTGCTGGCGCAGTAAGCTCTTTGCCTTGCCCCCACGGCGGGAGGTTGACGGCCTTTTGCGGTGGGGATTGTCCTGTCGATATCCGGCCTACAGGCTCCGGCAGCGACATGCCGGGGCGGGATTGACAAAGCCCGGCGGGGTCTTGGTGCATAAACCGGATAAAAGGATGTCTTTGCACACTCTTTGCATTTGAAATGACAGGCTTGATTTGCCAGTCTTTCCGCAACCGCTTTGGGGGTATTATGCGCAAAAACAGAACTGTGGTTGTCGGGGCAGGGATTGTCGGGGTGTCTGCCGCCATCTGGCTGGCGCGGTCCGGCCATGCGGTGACCCTGATTGACAGGGGGGATCCCGGCATGGGGGCCTCTTACGGCAATGGCTGTATTCTGGCGGCCTCGGCCATGGTGCCGGTAACCGCACCCGGGCTGGGCCTCAAAGGGCCGAAACTGCTGTTTGACCGTGATTTTCCGCTGTTTCTGCGCTGGGGCTATCTGCCCAAACTGGCACCCTGGCTGATGCGTTACATGTCTTATGCCAATGATGCCGACACTAGACGGATCGCCCGGGCGCTGACGCCGATTGTCGGAGATGCGCTTGAACAGCATCAGGCGCTGAGCTGCGGCACCCCTGCCCAGAAGTGGGTGCGCGAAAGCGAGTTCAACTTCGTCTATCAGGATCGCGCCGCCTTTGAGGCTGATGCCTATTCTTGGGAATTGCGCCGCGAGGCCGGTTTCGTTCCGGAGCTGATCGAGGGTGGGGCGGTGCAAGAGGTCGAGCCGATCCTCAGCCCCGATATCCGCCTTCTGGCGGTGATGAAGAACCACGGTTTCATCCTTAATCCGGCAAGTTATGTGGCCCATCTGGTTGAAATCCTGCAAGAAATGGGCGGGCGCTTTGTGCAGGCCGAGGTTATGGATTTTGATCTTTCCGGTGGGCGGATCACGGCGGTCGAGACCGTTCAGGACCGGTTTGAATGCGATCAGGCGGTGCTGGCAACCGGTGTCTGGTCCAAACCGCTGATGGCAAAGCTCGGTTTGAATGTACCGCTGGAGGCCGAACGGGGCTATCACATCGTCTACAAAGACCCCTCCGAGCAGCCCAACAACCCGATGATGATCTCGGCCGGAAAGTTTGTCACTACCGCCATGGATCAGGGCCTGCGCTGTGCTGGTGTGGTGGAGTTTGGCGGGCTTGATGCGCGCTTGTCCAAGGCCCCGCTGGCGCTTCTGCGCAAAAAGGTTCGGGAGGTTTTTCCGAACTTGCAGGCCAGTCAGCAAGAGGAATGGCTGGGGTTTCGCCCGGCCCCGATTGACAGCCTGCCGCTTATTGGCGAGGTTGCGAATTCTGGCGTTTATGCCGCCTTTGGCCATCACCATATCGGCCTGACCGGCGGGCCGAAAACCGGACGCATGATTGCCGATCTGATCGAGGGCAAGCCCCCCAATACCGACATGAAACCCTATGCGCCACAAAGGTTCACGATCGCGCGCTCAGGCAGATAGCAGTTGGCGCTCAGTTCACATCCAGCGCTTTTTTGCGCAGCTCGGCAAAGGGCACGGTTTCAAGTGCAATCCGGATGCGGTGTCGACAGATCGTTGCCAAGGTATTTTGAAAACGCCAGAAATTCATCCGTCACCTGAACACAGATCGTGTGCTTGCCCACATCCATCGCGCCGGTATTGCAGCAGCCGTCGCGGAAAACCCGGTTATCGCGACCGAGTTTGTGATCGAAAAGTGCTACAAGCAGCGTCTTTCAAAGGAATTTCTGACCTTTCTCAAAGAGATTGGCGCCAACGTCGAGCTAGGATTGGATGTGCCTCTTATCATGGACAATTATGCGATGCACAGACCAAGGAAGTGACGTTTTGGCTGGCTCGGCGGCCCCATTACCACGGGCGGGGTGGGCGTTTACCTTAATCTCGGGCGTACGAAGGGGGCGGATGGAAACGATAGGTTGCTGTCGATTGAAAACTTGAAGGCGGATTTGCAGGCTGGGGATTTTTTGGTTTGGCAGGCTATATTCTCGGCAAACGTTAACAGCCCCTATAAAGTCAAAAGAAAAGGTTACGCTTTGCCCGCCTGCTTTGACAGGTTGGCTAAACCGCCATCCGCCTCTAAGTTCTTCCTGAACCATATTAGGTAGGATTCGAATGAACGCGGTTGAGATCGAAGAAGCCATATCGGCACTGGCCGAACAGCCCTTTGACGCGGCAAATTTCGCCTTTCAGTTCTTGGAAGCCTTCGCAAACAAAGCAACCACCATCAAGCGCCTGAAAAGTGGCACGTCAAACGCGTCTGATCTGGATGGTGTGCTGCAACGCAACAATATTCACCTTAAAACCTGCCCCGAGGGCGAGGTTAGCCAAACCCTGACCGCGCTCAAATCCAGCCCCGCAACCGCCAAGGCCAAGGCCAAGTTCATCCTTGCCACCGATGGCGTCGATCTTGAGGCCGAAGATTTGACCTCGGGCGACACCATTGCCTGCACCTACCGCGATTTTCCCAATCATTTCGGCTTTTTCCTGCCCTTGGCTGGCATTACCACGGTCCAGCAGATCAAGGAAAACAGCTTTGATATTCGCGCCACAAGTCGGCTGAACCGGCTTTATGTGGAGCTGCTGAAGGTGAACCCCGAATGGGGCGCCAGTGCGCGGCGCACGGATATGAACCATTTCATGGCCCGGCTTATTTTCTGCTTTTTCGCCGAGGAAACCGACATTCTGAACGGCGACAACCTGTTCACCGCCACGGTTGAGCAGATGAGCGAGCGTAGCTCAACCAACACGCATCAGGTGATCGGCGAGGTTTTTCGCGCCATGAACACCAGGATCAAGGATCGCGCCAGCGCCAGCCTTGCCCGTTGGGCTGATGGCTTTCCCTATGTCAATGGCGGGCTGTTTTCCGGTTCCACCGATGTGCCGCAGTTTTCCAAGATCGCGCGCTCCTACCTTTTGCATATCGGCAATCTGGACTGGACCAAGATCAACCCCGATATTTTCGGCTCGATGATCCAGGCGGTTGCGGATGATGAAGAACGCGGTGCGCTGGGCATGCATTACACCTCGGTTCCGAACATCCTCAA
>JAADIC010000019.1 GCA_013151535.1 Alphaproteobacteria bacterium
AGAGATAATAGCCCCGCCGCCCCCGCATGCTCAAAACCAAATCCCGCCACCCCGGGCGGCTTGAAAACAAATAGCTGAGCTTCGTTGAGACGGAACCGGCAGCATCAAGCACGTCCAATCCGCGTTGATCTGGCTCTCCGGTCACCGCGCAGATGTAAAGAAAGTTCAGCGCCCGGGCCTGCATGTCGGTGAAGAAATAGGACTTTCCATCAAGTGTGAACGATAAAAACCGTTCATAATCATTGATATGGGGAATTTTTGCTCGGTTAATGATCTCTTGGAACCTGTCGCGCTCAGACTTACGCACGACCAGCGTATCGCGATACACGATCCAATCATTGCCGCCGTTGGGCGTTGAAACCCTGCCGCCGTCTGGCGAGATGAACGTCGGCACGGGGCATGTGTTACTGCGCAGCACCTTCAGCGCATCGCGTCGGCGAAGATCCACCACCCCTTCAAGATCAGAGTTGTGCTGAACCGCCCCCTTCTTTCCATTGCATTTCGAGAAGGCACCGTAGATCCTGACCGATAAGTTCAACTGTCCGGTTTCTACGATATACTGCAACTCTGATTCGGTGATGTTCCAATCCCCCAGAGCCTCATTCAAAGTGTAATATTCTCGCGGAATCAGTCCCATAGTTGCCCCCTTATGTTCATCCTTTGTTTCTATTGGATTGACCATCCGCTTTCAACAGTATATTTATCCAATTGTGTCCACAGGTCAGTTGGGGATAACCATGATCGTCACCAATATCGCGCAACGTCTCAAGGCGCGCGCGTTTCAGTTTGACATGACACCGGCGGCGGTGGCGGAAGCCTCAGGGCTCAATCGCTCTTTCATTTATGATATTCTTAGGGGAAAATCAGTGCGCCCCAGCCGAGCCAAACTACAGAAGGTCGCCGATATTCTGAAAGTCGATGTGGACTGGTTGATCGACGGCGACGGCGACGTGGAGGGAGAGGCCCCAAAGATATACGTGCCGGATACAACCTTCGTTGCCATTTCTGGCGTACGTGCGCGCGCCTCGGCCGGCGGCGGGACGTTCGTACACGCCGATGATGAACAGGCCAGCAAGCTCTATCATTTCCGGCTGTCGTGGATCGAGGACGAACTTGGTGCCAGCCCCCGGGATCTCAGGATGTTGCGGGTCACCGGTGACAGTATGATCCCTACACTGAACGACGGCGACACCATCCTCGTCGACATGGGGCGCAAAGCGCCGCACCCGTCGGGCCTGTTCGTGTTGCACGACGGCATGGGGCTGGTTGCCAAGCGGATCGAACACATCCCGGCCAGCGACCCGCCGCGTATTCGTGTGACCTCTGATAATCCGAATTACTCGCCCTATGAATGCCTGATGGATGAGATCAACATTGTCGGGCGGATACGTTGGTATGGCCGCAAGGTTTGATGCTGTAACATTGCGGGGAATTTGGCGGATTGGCTGTGTCAGCAAAATCACCGCTCCACCGGCCTTGCTGAAACAAACCGACACGAACCGCCATAAGCCACGCAACCACCTGTTTTGAATTGTTAATTCGATTTGGTTCGGCAATCTGCACGCGTACCCAACCCACAGGACGCGCCAATGCCCCCAGATCCCGTTTACCCGTTTGCAGGCCCGAATCCCCTCCATCCTGACAAGATGACCCCGGCGGATCGTCGGGCCGAGCTTTGCGCGTTGCTGGCCCGCGGCATCATTCGCCTCAGAATGCGGGATCAAGCCGAACTCTCTGGCGATGCTGGAGAATTTCGACTTCACAACTCACCCGACCAGAGCGGTACTGCGGAACCCTTGAACCGGAGAACCGCATGACAAACCCCGATCATATTCCTGCGCGCCTGGCTGCGCTGAAAACGGCGCCGACGCCAGAATTGAAGGCCCAATGGCGGGAATTGTTTGAAACCGAACCACCCGCCTTCAACCGCCGCTATCTCGAAAGCCGACTGGCCTACCGCATTCAGGAACTCGCCTATGGCGGGTTGAAACCCGAGACGGTCAGACGGCTGGAAATGTTGGGCGAACAACTCGACGGCGGCAACATTATACTGCGCCGCATCCGCGCCGATCTGAAGCCGATCGCGGGCACCAAGCTGATCCGCGAATGGCTGGGGGTTGAGCAGACCGTGATGGTGCTGGCGGATGGTTATGAATGGCAAGGGCGACCCTACCGGTCGCTTTCGGCCGTGGCCCGCGCAATCACCGGCACCCGCTGGAACGGTTGGATCTTCTTTGGCCTCAAAAGCCGGAGGAGCGCATGACAAAACCTATCAAACGCAAACTGCGCTGCGCCGTTTACACCCGCAAGTCTTCCGAGGAAGGGTTGGAGCAGGAATTTAACAGCCTGCATGCTCAGCGCGAGTCCTGCGAGGCCTATATCGCCAGCCAGCGTTCCGAAGGCTGGGCCCTGATCCGCGAACATTATGATGACGGCGGCGTATCCGGCGGCACGCTGGAGCGGCCCGGTTTGAAACTGCTGCTCGCCGACATAGAAGAAGGCCTGATCGACGTGGTCGTAGTTTACAAGATCGACAGGCTGTCCCGCTCGCTGATGGATTTCTCAAAGCTGGTGGAGGTGTTCGACCGCATGGGCGTCACCTTCGTTTCCGTGACCCAATCCTTTAACACTACCACATCCATGGGCCGGCTGACCCTGAACATCCTGCTGTCATTTGCCCAGTTTGAACGTGAAGTGACCGGCGAACGCATCCGCGACAAGATCGCCGCCTCGCGCAAGAAAGGCATGTGGATGGGCGGCACTGTGCCCTTGGGTTATGACGTGAAAGACCACAAACTGGTGGCCAACAAGGCCGAGGCCAAAACCGTGCGGCTGGTGTTTGATCGCTTTGCCGAGATTGGTTCATGCACGGAATTGGGGCGCGAGTTGCGCGCGGGCGGCATTACCACCAAACAGGGCAAGCCAGTCACCAAGAAATACATCTACCGCCTGCTCAACAACCGCGTTTATATCGGCGAGGCGGTGCACAAGGGCCAATCCTACCCCGGCCAGCACAAGGGGATCATCCCGCGCAAACTTTGGGACAGGGTACACGGGATCCTGCGGGAAAGCCCGCGCAGCCGCGCCGGCAATACCCGCGCGCAGACGCCCGCCTTGCTCAAAGGCCTGCTGTTTGGTCCGGACGGGGCAGCGTTTTCTCCCAGCCACACCCGCAAGAAGAACCGGCTTTACCGCTATTACGTCAGCCAGACCGTGCTGAAACATGGTGCGGGAACATGTCCGGTGGGCCGTGTGCCAGCTGGCGAGATAGAATCCGCCGTAACAAACCAGTTGCGGGCGGTGTTTCGCCAGCCGGAAATCATCATTGGCACATGGAAGGCGGCCAAGCCCCATGACGCCAGCATTACCGAGACCGAGGCCCGCGAAGCCCTGATGCAGTTTGACCCGCTCTGGGACGAGTTGTTCCCCGTCGAGCAGGCCCGCATCGTGCAGTTGCTGGTGGAGCGGGTCGATATTGGCCTGGGCGGTCTCGATGTAAGGCTGCGCGTTGATGGGCTACGCAGTCTTGTAGGGGAATTGACTACCGAAGTTGGGAAAGCCGCATGACCCGCCGCCAGCCTCACGTGGAAACGGTCTCGGTCCATGTTCCCTTCGCTATCCGAAAATACGGTGGCCGCAAACAGGTCATAACCCCAAACGGCACACCCGCAGCCATCGAAAAATCCCGCGTCGACAGCACGTTGGTCAAGGCGCTAGCCCGCGCCTTCCGCTGGAAGAAAATGCTGGAAAGCGGCCAGTTCACCACCATCACAGAACTGGCCGAACACGAAAACCTCGCCCTGACCTACATGACCCGCGTCCTGCGCCTCAGCCTTCTGGCGCCGGAGATCGTCGAGGCGATTCTTGATGGGCGGCAACCGCCGGAGATGACGCTGGCTATCGTCACGCTTGTCATATCTTGTTGCCACAGCGCGGAAGTGTTTGAGTTTGTTGAAGAAACGCTCAACCGCATTGCGTTGCCTGTAGAG
>JAADIC010000086.1 GCA_013151535.1 Alphaproteobacteria bacterium
AAAAACAAAACCAATGAGTTTGGCAGCCTAATTGAAACCCTGATCCATCTTAATCTGGCTGCGAACTGGTCGAAATAGTAGGACCACCTCTCTCCAAATTCGGTGCTCAAATCGTAGTGTGCAATCTCTGATAAGTCACGCATCGGTTGTATTTGAAATAAGAAGCAAATTAGCTCCCAAATTTGATAGCATGCGGTGAATCGCAGGTTCTGCGTGCAGCAACGCAACGTCTATGCAGTCAATGACTGCAATAAGGAATCTGCACGCCAGCATTAGTAGGTCAGGTCAACGGCCGCAATGGGCCGAAATCAGCGTGACGTAAGTTTGGCAAGGAAAGTAGTTTCGTCAGATTGCCTCAGAGACTGTAGCTGATGCAAATCCTCTGGTTTTAGGTTTGTATATCGCCGAAGCATTTTCCAATCCTTGTGACCAGTGACCAAAGCAACTTTTTCAATAGGCAGCCCAAATTCGAACAATCGGCTTGTCGCCTCATGGCGTAGATCATGGAAATGTAAATCCTCGATATCCAGTTTCTTGCGCCCCCTTCTGAAAGCCGTACCAACGGATCGATGATTGTATGGAAACACTCGCCCTTTGCCACCGGTTAGGATTTTCTGTTCAAGCAAATACTGCCATGCGTCAAAGCCAGTAAGGTTCAAAAGGGGAACTTTTTGATGATTGCCAATCTTGTTGCGCGGATCTTTACGGTTTTGAATGGTGACAACCCGTTTTTCAAAATCAACATCATCCCAAGTGATCGTACAAATTTCTTCCTGACGCATGGCGGTCGCAATCGCAAACCGGACGATGCGCCCAATAGGGATAATTGCAGGGGTGCGGTCGAAATACTCAAGCAAGGCTTTAAGTTCACCTGTGGTTGGCCGTCTGTCGCGCTCACGTGATCGCCCAACAAGGCCAAGATTGGCGAGGGCTACTCGGGCGAGGCGCGCACATTCTGTATCTACTGTGATACCGTGAATGGCACGTGCGTGGGTCAAAACCGTTCGGATGTATGACAGATCAACCGAAAGCGTTACAGGGCCAGCACCCTGCTTGGCACGCTTCTTGCCGTAGTCGATCAGTGTGGAACGGTTCAGATTGCGGAGCTGTGTCCGGCCCAAATCTTTCTTCAGAGATTTGAGAACGGCACGCTTGGATCGGCGAATTGGTTTGCCTACTTCTTTCAGGTCAGCAACGTGTAAATCAATAATATGACCAAAGTTGCGAACTTTGTTGGTCAGCGGTGTTGAAATTTCTCCGCCTTGGTCGATCACATGTTCTATTTCACGCGCCCACTCCATCGCTTTTCCCTTGAGACGGAAGTTACGGGAGGCATATTTACCGTTTCGACGAACTTGAGTTCGCCAGCTTCCACTTGGTGTCTGAATTATGGTAGCCATCCTAAAAGTGCACCTCGCAGAATCGGCGCAATTTCGGTGCACATAACAAGAACAATCGGTGCAAATCCGTGCAATTTGGGGTAAATCCGTGCAATTTTGTTCTCCCTTTATCCCCTTGATATATAGCATAACATGCTGAAAAAACGAGATAAAAGATTGTCCGTTGCGCCTATGATGGACTGGACGGATCGGCATTGCCGGTATTTCCACCGGCTTTTGTGCAAACATGCGCTGCTTTACACCGAAATGGTCACCACGCAGGCGGTTATTCACGGGGATCGCGCGCGGCTATTGGGGTTTGATCCGGTCGAGCAACCGCTGGCCTTGCAGCTTGGCGGCTCGGTGCCCGATGATCTGGCGAAAGCGACGCGGATTGCCTGTGAACATGGCTATCAAGAGGTTAACCTTAACATTGGTTGCCCGTCGGATCGGGTGCAATCCGGCACTTTTGGCGCGGTGCTGATGCAGCAGCCAAAGCTGGTGGCCGAGTGTGTTGGTGCCATGATCGCCGCCAGTCAAGACGCTGAAATCACGGTGAAATGCCGGATTGGCGTGGATGGGCAGGAGCCTCGAGATACCCTGCCGGTCTTCCTTGAAACCGTCAGCGCCGCGGGGGTCAAAAGTTTTGCCATTCACGCCCGCAAGGCGTGGTTGCAGGGCCTTAGCCCCAAAGAAAACCGCGATATTCCGCCGTTGGATTACTCGCTGGTTCTGGCGATGAAACAGGATTTTCCGGCGCTTGAGATCGTCATAAACGGCGGTATCACCTCGCTCGATCAGGCCGAGGCGTTCCTTGCCGCTGGCCTTGACGGGGTGATGATCGGGCGCGCCGCTTACCATGACCCTGCGGCCATTCTCGGCCCTGCCGATCAGCGGATATTTGGCCACGACCACCATATTTCCGCGCCCAAGGCGGTACACCAGATGCTGCCCTATATCGAGGCGCATTTGACCCGCGGCGGGCGGCTCAACCAGATCAGCCGCCACATGCTGGGCCTGTTCACCGGGCGGCCCGGCGCACGCGCCTGGCGGCGGATCATATCCGAGCGTGCGCATTTGGCAGGCGCTGGCCCCGAGGTGCTGCTGGAGGCGCTTGCTGCGGTTCAAAACCGTGACTGACGGGCTTGCCGGTTTCAACCGCGACGGCTGGTGCATCTTCGGGCGCGACACCGCCTTGCTGCATTGGTTGAAAACCGCCACCCCCGCCGCACTTGCCTGCCGACATGATCCAACCCACGGCGCGTGGTTGCGCTCGGGCGGTACATGGTTTGTCGGGGTCAATGCATTGAAAAACGACGGGGCAGGGGTGGTGAACGGGTCTGGCCCACTTCGGGGGCGGGCGATTGATTTTTGCCGTCAGTCACTGGGATTTGATGGAGCACTTGATGGCGCACTTGATCCTGCGCAAGTGTCGATCTGCTATCCCGGTTTCCCGATACAGGATGCAGGCGAAAGCGCCGCCAGCTTTGCCTTTCGCCGGGATCGGGACGCCGCCCATTTGGATGGTTTGCATGCGGTCGGGCCGGAGCGGAGGCGCAAGTTGCTGGAATATCAGGGTTTTCTTTTGGGCATCCCGATCACTAGGGCCGATAGCAAGGCTGCGCCGTTGGTGGTCTGGGAAGGGTCGCACCACATAATGGCGCAAATGCTGCGCCGCGAATTGGCGGCGATAGAGCCAAGTGACTGGCCTGAAATCGATTTGACACAGCCCTATCAGGCGGCAAGGCGAAGGGTCTTTGAAACCTGCAAACGCCGCGTGATCCACGCCGATCCCGGGCAGGCCTATCTGCTTCACCGTATGGCGCTGCACGGGATCTCGAACTGGCAGAATGGTGCCAAAGCCGCGCCCGAGGGGCGGGCGATCCTCTATTTTCGGCCCGAGGTTTCGCGCGACGGTTGGCTGGATTAGAGCCGCTACTTGCGCAAATAAAACTGCCCGTCAATCAACGCCGCCGCCGACAGGCGTGTCAGAAATGACAGCCCGATGACGCTGGTTTCCAGCGCTCCGGCCTCGGCAATGGCGGCCTTGACGTTGAACAATTCCACATCGTCAATCCGAACCGAAGCCAGCACCAGTTTTGCCGCTGTCACGGTACGATCCGCCACGGGTATGCGCGCCTCGAAACTCAGCCGTTCGGGGCGCAGGCCCAGACGCGCGGCCTCTTCATATTGCAGGATCACCAAGGGTGTGCCGGTGTCGATCATCACTCCAAGGCTCATGTTATTCACCTGTGCCACGGCGCGAAAAACCCCGTCCCAGGCCAGCGGCAGGTGGGTTTGCAGCGGGGTTTCCTGTGGATCAGGCACCGCCGACGGATCAGACAGGGCCAGCGGCAAAATGCCAATGTTGCGGGCCTGATCGAAGCCAAACCAAACCAGCGCCGCAATCAGCGCCACCACCACAAAGCGCGAGGTTGCCCCCATCAGCGAAAGCACCGGGCGCAGCAATTCCGCCGCCACAATCCCGGCGGCAAACAGCGCCCCATAACCCAGCAACACCGGGTTCAACCCTTGCCGCCCGATTTCAACATCGCCCGAGTTTCTGACCAGCAAAAACAGCAGGCCCAACACCACA
>JAADIC010000262.1 GCA_013151535.1 Alphaproteobacteria bacterium
CGATCACCGCACCTTCGGCGGCGCGATCAGGGTTGGCTTTCAGTTCCAGCAATTCGGCCTGAAGCACGATGTTTTCAAGCAGTTTATCAAGGCCTTCGCCAGTAATCGCCGAGACTTCAACATCCAGCACATCGCCGGACATTTCTTCGACGATCACCTCGTGCTGCAACAATTCGGTGCGCACTTTGTTCACGTCAGCCCCCGGGCGGTCGATCTTGTTGATCGCCACGATCATTGGCACTTTGGCGGCCTTGGCGTGGTTGACCGCCTCGATCGTTTGCGGCATGACGCTGTCGTCAGCCGCGACCACAAGGATAACGATATCCGTCACTTGCGCGCCGCGTGCCCGCATCGACGTAAACGCCGCGTGGCCGGGCGTATCAAGGAATGTCAGCAATGTGCCATCATCAGTGGTGATCTGGTAGGCACCGATATGCTGGGTAATACCGCCAGCTTCACCCGACACGACGTTGGTTTTGCGCAGCGCATCCAGCAGCGATGTTTTGCCGTGGTCGACGTGACCCATGATGGTAATCACCGGCGCGCGTGGCAGCAGATCACCTTCGGCATCAACCACCTGATCGATTGCGTCTTCCACATCGGCGTCGGACACCCGCACAACCTTGTGGCCAAATTCCTCGATCACCAGTTCGGCGGTATCGGCGTCGATGGTTTGGTTCTGGGTGGCCATGATGCCGTTCTGCATCAGGGTTTTGACCACGGCGGCCACACGTTCGGCCATGCGGTTCGCCAGTTCCTGCACCGTGATCGCGGGCGGCAACTGAACGTCACGCACAACTTTTTCACGCTCGCCGGTCTGGCCCATCATTTTGCGTTTTTCACGCTCCTGCGCGCGCTTCATCGCCGCCATCGAGCGTTGGCGGCCACCCTCACGGCCCGACAGGGCCTGATTGATGGTCAGCTTGCCGCGGCGGCGATCATCGCCACCTTTGCCGCGCTGTTGTTTCTTCTGATCGTCGCGCCGATCTGGCACGCGCTTGGTCGGGGCCTGACGGGTTGGGGCCGGGCGGCTGCCGTCTTCGGGCGGCGGTGGCGGGGCCGAGGCGGCCGGATCAGCGGTAATATCAACCGTCGCCTTCGCGGCCTCTGCGGTACGTTTTTCTTCTTCGATCTTGGCTTTGGCGCGATCTTCGCGCTCCTGCGCCTCGCGCTCCTTGGCCTCTTTTTCGGCGCGGCGTTCTTCACGTTCTGCTTCACGTTTACGCGAATCCGCCTCGCGCTTTTCAGCCTCTGCGGCCTCGCGCTCCTTCATCGCCTTCAGGGCGGCCATACGGCGTTCCATTTCCTTGTCGGAAATACCGGCAGGGCGTTTGGATTGCGTCGGCTTTGCCGCACGGGCCGCCGAAGCCGCACCGGGTGCCGCAGACGTGGTTGAGGCCGCGCCCGGTTTTGGCACGATAACCCGCTTGCGCTTTTTCTCGACCACGACGGATTTCGTGCGGCCGTGGGAAAAGCTTTGGCGTACATGGCTCCGGTCGCCGCCTGCACCGCGTAGGCCAAGGGGTCTGCCGGATCTGTTGTCGTTATCGCTCATTCGTCTTTATTACCTTCTTTTGCCCCATCCGGGGCAGGTCCATTGCGGACACCTGCAAGTCTTGCGGCATCCTCTACTATACGTTTTGTGAGTCCACCAGCGGCAAGCGCGGCATGTATCACACTTTCCCGCCCGAATGCCAAACCCAATTCTTGCCCATTCAGGCAGGAAATAAGGGTTTTAGCCCCGCTGGGCGGGCGAATCTTGGCCTTTTGCCCACGCGAGCCGTCGCTGGCCTGTAGCAGAACAGCAACGGAACCCGAAACAACGGCGTCTTTAACCTTTTCAAAGCCGGTGATCGCATCACCACTTTTACGCGCCAGCGACAGCAGATCGGTGACACGTCGTGCCAACAAAGCCTCGACATCAGAGACCAGTGTTGCCGAAACCTCGACTGCCTGTTTCGCGCCGCGGGCAAACAGCTTTTTCTTTACCGCCAGCTCGAGCGCATCCTGATTGGCCGAAACCCAGACACCACGCCCGGGCAGCTTGCCCGCAATATCCGGCACGATGCGGTTTTCAGGCCCGACAACAAAGCGGATCAGATCAGCCTTGGCCAGCACGTCACCAGTGGCGATGCACCGGCGCTCTGCCTGATCTTTGGTTTTTGGTCGACCGCCGCGTGTCACGGGCAAGTTCCAAGGCCTGAAGAATCAGACCTCGGCCCCTTCTTCAACAGCTTCGGTTTCTTCTTCTTCGTCCTTAACCAGATCAGCGGGATCAACCCAGCCAAGTTGAATACGTGCGGTCATCACCAGATTTTGCGCTTCTTCAAGCGACATATCGAAGGGTTCCAGCAAACCGTCATCCTTGACGCGCTCGCCATCCACCGTGGTGTAACCACCCGCCAGCTCCCAATCGGCGCAAGTGGCAAATTCGTCCAGCGTTTTGATGCCGTCTTCGCCCAAAGCCACGAACATTTCAGGGGTCAGACCCTCAAAATCAAACAGGCTTTGCTCAACCCCCAGTGCGCGGGCTTTTTCAATCGCCGCCGCGTGGATTTTTTCGATACATTCCTGCGCGCGGGTTTGCAGCTCTTTCGCGGTTTCTTCGTCAAACCCGTCAATCACCAGCAATTCGTCAAGCTCCACATAGGCGACTTCCTCCAGCGAGGCGAAGCCTTCGGAGACCAGCAATTGCGCCACCATTTCATCAACATCCAACTCGTCCATGAACAATTTGGAGCGCTCGGCGAATTCGGCCTGACGACGCTCAGATTCTTCGGCTTCAGTCATGATGTCGATGTCAAAGCCAGTCAACTGGCTGGCAAGGCGCACGTTCTGGCCACGCCGGCCAATGGCAAGGCTAAGCTGATCGTCAGGTACCACAACTTCAATCCGTTCGGCGTCTTCATCCAGAACAACCTTGGTCACTTCCGCCGGTTGCAGCGCGTTCACAAGGAAGGTGGGCGCGTCGTCATTCCATGGAATGATGTCGATCTTTTCGCCACCCAGTTCATTCACCACCGCCTGAACCCGGCTGCCACGCATACCGACGCAGGCACCGACCGGATCAATCGAGTTGTCATAGGAAATCACACCGATCTTGGCGCGCGACCCGGGATCACGGGCAACTGCCTTGATCTCGATAATGCCGTCATAGATTTCCGGAACTTCCATTTTGAACAGTTCTGCCATGAATTCCGGCGCGGTGCGGGACAGGAAAATCTGCGGCCCGCGCACTTCTTCGCGCACTTCGCGGATATAAGCGCGCACACGGTCGCCTGAACGGAAACCTTCGCGGTTGACCAGTTGATCGCGGCGCAAAATCGCCTCGCCCCGGCCCACATCGACGATGACATTGCCGTATTCGACGCGTTTGACCAGACCGTTGATGATCTCGCCTTCGCGATCCTTGAATTCTTCGTATTGACGGGCGCGCTCGGCTTCACGAACCTTTTGCAGGATAACCTGCTTGGCCGATTGCGCGGCGATGCGGCCAAAATCCATTGGCGGCAGTTCGTCCACGATCACATCGCCCACGGCGGGGCTGTCCAGATGCGCGCGCGCATCTTCAACCAGCATCTCGGTGAAATGGTTTTCAACCTCTTCCACCACATAGCGCTGCCGCGTCATCGTCAGCTCGCCGGTTTTGCGATCAATCGAGGCGTGGATATCCAGTTCGGCCCCGTAGCGGGACTTGGCGGCTTTCGCCATGCTTTCTTCCATCGCTTCGATGACCAGATGCGGCTCGATCATCTTTTCGCGCGCAACCGCATCAGCGATCTGCAAAAGCTCCAGCCTGTTGGCACTGGTAATGCTCATGTCTTTATCCCTCGGTTTCTATGTCGTCAAAATCGCTTTCGTTAAAACCCGCATCCTTGCGGGCCTTCAACATTTCAGCGATCAATTCATCAGTCAGCACCAGCTTGGCATCCACCAGCCAGTCAAATTTCAGGCCAATCGTGCCCTCGGCGGTAATCTCGATCAGCACTTCATCACCTTCGGTTCCGCGCAGCGGCCCCTTGAAACGCTTTCGCCCGTCGATCAGGTCAGCCGTTTCCATCTTGGCCTCGTGGCCGTTCCAGGTGTCAAAATCTTTCAGCCGCGTTAAGGGCCGGTCGATCCCGGGTGACGAAACCTCAAGCGTATATTCGCCGTCAATCGGGTCTTCCACATCCAGAATGGCCGAAACCGCGCTGGAGATTTTGGCGCAATCGTCCACTTCGATCCCGCCCTCGGGCTTTTCTTTTCCGCCATGATCTGCAGCATTTTCGACTTGCCCGTCATCAACCGCAGGCGCACCAATTCATAGCCCATGCCTTCGATCAAAGGCTGGACGATGCCGGCAAGGCGGCGATCAATGGCGGCGTGGGCGATCAGGTCTGACATATCTGCTTTCAACACAAAAAAACGGGCGCGCGGCCCGTTACGATTTCCGGTGGAAGTCTGGGGGTGGAAGCCAGTCTTGCCGCTGTTGAGGTGGATATAGGTGAGTCGTTGGGGATTGGCAAGGGGGCGTCAGACAGGCTGGCCCTGTAAAATTTTTCCGTAGACCCCCGCATCAATATTCCCGCCGGAAATCACCGCCACGACATTGCGCCCGGCAAGTGACGGATGCAGCGCCGCCGCCAGCGCTACGGCCCCGGCACCTTCGGCCACCAGATGGGCGCGCGTTGCCAGCATCCGCAGCGCCTCGGCAGCTTGATCGTGGCTGACGACGATCACATCATCCACAAGCTGATCGAGCAGGGGCCACATATCGGGCAGCACACCGGTTGAGCCGATACCGTCGATCCAGCTTTGACCGCGCGCAACTTCAACTGGTTTGCCAGCCCTTTTCGCTGCCGATAAAGGTGTGGCGCTTTCAATCTCGCAGGCGACAATCCGAACCCTTCGCCCCAATGCCCGCATGGCCAGCGCGATGCCGGAAATCAGGCCGCCTCCACCAAAAGGCACTACAATCGTATCCACATCCGGCACTTGCGCTGCAATCTCAAGCCCGATGCTGCCATTTCCCATCACCACGGCAAGCTCCGCGACCGGATGGATAAAGAAGCCGTTGGCCCCGGTTTCACGGGTCATGATGATCTGCCACAAATCCGCAAAGGTGACCAATTCCACCTCGGCCCCCATATTGCGCAAAGCGTCAATCTTGATCTTGGCCGAAGTTTCGGGAACAAACACCTTAACAGCCAACCCCCGCGCCATCGCCGCCTGCGCGATCCCCTGGCCGAAATTTCCTGCACTTGCGGTGACTACACCATTGGCAAGTTGCGCTTTGGTCGCGTTGCCGATTGCATTTGCGGCGGCGCGTATTTTGAAAGACCCCAGCGGTTGCAGGCATTCCGCCTTTAGAAACAGGTTTCGGTCGGGCATCGCCAAAGGCAGGGCAGGGGTCACAATCGCATCACTGGCGATGTTCAACGCCGCCGCTTGAAAATCGGCAAGGCTTGCTGCAAATGCGGCTTGGGCCAGATCGGTCATTTGAAACGCACCCTCATTTCGACACAATTGAGGAAGCTACCAACACTTGTATCTTTTTTGATTGTTCTCGTGCCAGACACAGTAAACCCCTTGTTTATAACACAACACCCGCAGATTAGAGGGGATCGTTGCCAATCTGTCAACCGATGTACCCCCCTTGTTTCCCA
>JAADIC010000039.1 GCA_013151535.1 Alphaproteobacteria bacterium
GCTCGTAAAGGATTTTCTCATGCTCGGAAATTACACGAATATCAATCCCATGTGAATCCCTCAGTTCCGCTGAGGTCTCTGTAAGCTTTCAAGGCACAAAAATACTTCGAAAAGGTATCCATGAAGCAGAAAATTACTGGCTCCTGATCGGGAAAGTCGGCACGGTTGTTAGTGTCATCGAATCGAAAGCTATAAAAAAGTTTCCTGGCGGACCCAGAGTGTTGGTTCAGTTTGAGAGTGGTATTGCCGCTCTGGGGTTGCACTGCCACAATGATGTTCCCAATTCACTTTGGGAACGAGTTCAAGACCTAGTTGCGTTCGAGTAATATTGTGAATTTGAGCGACGTCTGCCCATGAACTTGACAGGACTACAGTTCTGAAGCCACCCAAACATTCATCTGAAATATGAGGGCACGGCTGCGGCCAAGGTCACCTATCTGCACCGCGATCAGCTGAACTCGGTTCGCACGACCTCTGACGGCAATGGCGCGGAAGTGGGCGAGTGGCTGGTGCGTCGCCGCTATCGCCCGTTTGGTGAGCTGACGGAGGCGGGCGTCAAGACGAACTTAACCCACATCTACGCCAACCTCAAGAAACCTGCGCGTGGAACTCGCGGATTACGCGCTCATATGTGTCGCGTTTGAATGGCACGATGCGCGACAGCAGCTCATCGGCGGGCAGCCAGCACCAGCGGGCGAATTCCTGGTGTTTGGTCTGGATGTTTATCAGGCTGTCATCGCCGGTGAAGCGCATCAGGAACCAGCGTTGTTTCTGGCCGCGATACTTGCCGTTCCACAGTTTCGCCACCAGATGATGCGGCAGATCGTAAGGGATCCAGTCAGCAGTTTCGGCCAGAACCTCGACCGCATCCGCCGGAATGCTGGTTTCCTCGTGCAACTCACGCAAGGCTGCCTCGCGCGGATCCTCGCCCGCCTCGACACCTCCTTGCGGCATCTGCCAAGCGTCAAGGTTGCTGTCGAGCCGCTGGCCCGCAAATATCCGCCCCTCCAGATTACAAATCATCATGCCCACACAGGGGCGATAAGGCAGGGCGTTGATCTGGTCAGGGGTCATTGTCAGTCTTCACATTCAGGGCGTGGCTCAGGCCCGGGTCAGTTAAACTTCCCCGAGCCCGGTACCAATATAGTAACCCTAGTTGCCCTTTTTAAGAACCGAAAGCCCGCGCAGCAGATCAACCGCATAGGTAAGCTGGTAATCGTCATTGCGGTTCTTGGCGGCCTCTTCCTGAATGCGGCGCTCTTCCTCAAGCTGTTTACGCTCGTCATCGGTCAGGCTGTCGTTTGACAAGGTGCCGCGCAAATCCGCCTCGGAGCGCTGTTTGCGTTTGCTGGCGTTTTCATCTTCCGGCACGGGTGCGCGCTGTTCAACGATAATGTCAGGTGCCACGCCCAGATTCTGGATCGAGCGGCCCGAGGGCGTGTAATAACGCGCGGTGGTCAGGCGCATGGCCCCGTCGCCTTGCAGCGGCATGATCGTCTGGACCGAGCCTTTGCCGAAACTTTTCGTACCCACGACAATGGCGCGGCGGTGATCCTGCAACGCCCCCGCCACGATTTCCGAGGCCGAGGCCGAGCCGCCGTTTATCAACACAACAACCGGCATGCCCAGCGCCAGATCACCGGCAACCGCGTTGAACCGCTCGCTGTCAGCAGGGTTGCGGCCACGGGTCGAAACGATCTCGCCCTTTTCAAGGAAAGCGTCAGACACCAGAATCGCCTGATTGAGCAGACCACCCGGATTGTTGCGCAGATCAAGGATAATGCCGCTGACATTATCCGCGCCGCCCGCATCCTTGATGGCTTTGTTCAAGCCGGTTTTCAGGTTCGGGTATGTCTGATCGGTAAACGAACTGATGCGCAGCACAATCGCATCGCCCTCGGTACGAGTTTTCACCGCTGCCACTTTGATCGTGTCGCGGATGATCGACACGTCAAACGGCTCATCCACGCCGTCGCGCACCACGGTGATGATGATTTCCGAGCCAACCGGGCCGCGCATCAGATCAACCGCTTCGTTCAGGTTCAAACCCATGATCGACACACCATCCACCTGGGTGATGAAATCGCCAGACTGGATGCCAGCCTTGTCGGCAGGGGTTCCGTCAATCGGTGACACCACTTTGATAAAGCCGTCTTCCTGCGTCACTTCGATGCCAAGGCCACCAAACTCGCCCCGCGTCTGCACCTGCATATTTTCAAAGTCACGCGGCGGCAGATAGCTGGAATGCGGATCAAGCGAGGTCAGCATGCCGTTGATCGCTGCTTCGATCAGATCGGCCTCGTCCACGTCTTCCACATATTGGCTGCGGATACGCTCGAAGATATCACCGAACAGATCAAGCTGTTCATAGGTCGATTTCTTGCGGTCGGTTTCCTGCGCAATCAGCGGCCCCGCGATTTGCGAGGTCAGAATGACGCTGGCCAAGGTGCCGCCAATCGCGGCAATCATATATTTTTTCATGTGGTATCCTACCTGTCTAGCTTGGCGAACCATGCCGCCGGATCGACCGCTTTGCGATCCTGTCTGATTTCAATATACAGCGTTTGCTGCCGAATTTCATCATTTCCCTGTGTCGTCTCTACCAGAAAATCCTGCGCGGCGGGGTCTTTGCCGCCCAAAAGGCCGACCGGATCGCCTGCGGAAAGAATCTGGCCAACTTCACCATATACCTGTCCTAACCCGGCGAGAACTATCAGGTAACCCGCGCCCGGCTCAAGGATAATCACGTTTCCGTAGTCCAGAAGTGGGCCGCGATAGCGGATTGTTGCCGCAAATGGCGTGCTGACCAGCGAAACCGGCGGGGCAGACACGATAATACCGGGGCGGCGCAGGCCTGCAGCGTCGGCCTCGTTGAATTTGCGCAACAATGTGCCAAACACCGGCAGGGCCAGGCTGCCCTTCATGGCGGCAAAATCCGGCGGCGGCGCACCATCGGTGTCAAACGGTAAATCCGCCAACCCCTGGGCGAAACTGGTCAGGGTGTCGCTGTTTTGCGCCAGTTTCTTCAGCGTTTCAGGATCCGCCACGAACCGCATTGGCAGATTGGTGCGCTTGGCGATGGCCCCGCTCAACGCCAGTCGCGCCTCTTGCACGCCTTGCAAGCCGATGGTCAGCTCATCCACCGCCGAAAGTTGCAGCCCTTGCAGAGCCTGCAATTCCTCGAGCTGTTCGCGCAACTCGGTGGCTTGCGCCTGAAGGGCGGGGGTGATTTCCGACAGAACCTGCCCCGAGCGCGCCGTGCCCAACGGGCCGGACGGATGGATCAGCAACAGCGGGGTCGAGGCCCGCTCAAGCGTCTGCAATACCCCCAAAAGCCGTGAAAGCTGGTCGCGCCGTGCCGCGAACTGAAGGCGCAGGGCCTGTTCCTGTATCGCCGCCTTGCGCAGGCTGGAGCGCATGGCGGTCAGGCCGTTTTCATAGGCCAGAATCGTCCGGGACAAGGCTTTGATCCGGTCCCGCGCCTCGCGGGCATCCTGCAAGGCGCGGGTGGCGGAACGCAGATCCTCGGCGGCTTTCTTGGCGGCAAAAATCGGGTCCGAACCGGTTTGCGCATAGGCTAGCCCCGAAAGACCAAGCGCGATTGCCAGCGCGAAAGGCGCAAACACTCTCATCCGCTCAACAGGCTTTCACCGGTCATTTCCGGCGGCGGCTCCAGCCCCATCAACTGCAACAGGCTGGGTGCCAGATCGGCCAGCCTGCCGCCATCGCGCAGGCCCACACCGCGCGGCGCGTTCACCAGAATAACCGGCACCGGATTGGTGGTATGCGCCGTGTGCGGATTGCCGGTTTCAGGGTCGACCATGGTTTCACAATTGCCGTGATCCGCCGTGACGATCATCGCCCCACCCGCCTGCTCCAGCGCTTTCACTACCTGCCCCAGCCCATGATCCACCGCCTCGCAAGCCGCAATCGCCGCTGCCAGAT
This sequence comes from Alphaproteobacteria bacterium, assembly GCA_013151535.1. GTDB lineage: Bacteria > Pseudomonadota > Alphaproteobacteria > Rhodobacterales > Rhodobacteraceae > UBA5972. The sequence goes on from JAADIC010000039.1 coordinate 3,946, forward strand.
CGCCGGTATGGCCAACCATATC
>JAADIC010000356.1 GCA_013151535.1 Alphaproteobacteria bacterium
TGTTCGCCGGGGCCGAATTGCGTGACCGTCTGGCGCTTGGCGAAGCGCGCGAAGATATTCTGGCCGGTCTGCACCGCGCCATCATCCTGCGCGCCATTTCGATCATCTCGCGATCCGGCGGGGTGACGGACGAGTTCACCTTTACGGGTGGTGTCGCCAAAAACGAGGCTGCCGTGCGCGAGCTTAAAAAGCTGGTGTTTGAAAACTATGGTGAAGTGACGATCAACATCGACCCGGATTCGATTTATACCGGCGCACTTGGCGGGGCCGAATTTGCCCGCCGCGCTGCGCACGGCCAATTGGAAGGAGCAGACGCATGACCCTGACCGCAGGAATAGACGTCGGCACAGGTGCCGTCAAAGCCGTGATCTTCAAGGTGGAGGACGGGGTGGAAACCTGGCTGTCGCGCTGCACCTTGCGCATCCGCCAACGCGACCCGATGCAGCTTGCCCGCGAGGCGTTCGATCAATGCCTTGAGGATGCAGGCGTCAAGGAAAGTGATCTGGATTACATCGCCACCACCGGCGAGGGCGAGGCGATCCCGTTTCACACCGGCCACTTCTATTCCATGACCAGCCACGCGCGTGGCGCACGCCATTTGAACCCAGCCACGGTGGCGGTGCTGGATTGCGGCGCATTGCATGGCCGCGCCATCATCACGGATGAACGCGGCAAGGTCATCAATTACAAAATGACCAGCCAATGCGCGTCGGGTTCCGGCCAGTTCCTTGAAAACATCGCCCGCTATCTGGGCATCGCACAGGAGGAAATCGGCCCACTTTCACTGGCGTCCGATGATCCCGAGGAGGTGTCGTCAATCTGCGCCGTGCTGGCGGAAACCGATGTCATCAACATGGTTTCACGCGGCATCACCTCGCCCAACATCCTTAAAGGTATCCACCTGTCCATGGCCAGCCGCCTCGCGCGTCTGCTGAAATCCATCGGTGTGAAGAACGACCTGATTATGATGACCGGCGGTTTGGCGCAAGACGAAGGCTTGTGCGAAGCCATGCGCGAACAACTAGCCAAGATGCGGGGCGTCGATGCCGAGGTCGTAAACCACCCCGACAGCATCTTCGCCGGGGCCATCGGTGCCGCCCTCTGGGGCGCGTTTCGCAGCGAAAAACTGGCCGCCGCCGGTACATTACTAAAAGCATCCTGAACAGGCTGAAAAGGAGAAAACCCCATGGCCCTGATGATCGTTGACCCCTGCACCGCGTGTGACGCCTGCGAACCCGTCTGCCCGAATGAAGCCATCAAAGTCGGCGATCCGTGGTACATTATCGACCCGATGAAATGCACCGAATGTGTTGGGGAGGAGGACGAGCCGCAATGCAAACTGGTCTGTCCCGAAGCCTGCATTGTGGACAACCCCGACTGGGAGGAAACCGAGGAAGAGTTGCAGGCGAAGTATGACAGTTTGCAATAGACACGCCAGTTTTTCCAAGAAACACCTTGGAATCTGAGACGCGCCCCGGAGGTGCACGGAAATCGTTGGGTGTTTTATCTAAAGGTTGTGACTGTTAAAGAGGCTCAATCGAGTTTCGATTGAGTACCCAACTGCCTATTGCATCTGTCTACAGGGTGTAAGTGGCTTATGTGATCTGCCATTCGGGTTCAGCAGCTTGCAAATTTGGATGGACTAGATACAGTGAAAATCAATCCCGTTTAAGCTGAGCAAAATAATTTCCCGATTCTCTGAGGCTGCCTTGTCAACTGTCTATTTAACCCCGGAAGATGACCTTAAACGGATCAATTCCGAATTGTACGGCGACCAGCGCATGCCGCACAACACGGTTCTCGCCAACGGGATGGTGGTTGTGGTCTGGTCTGGAACTGGCGTTAGCGCCGAAGGGTACGACATTTATGCCCGTATTCTGGACGCTAGCGGCAATCCCGTTGGTGATCCGTTCGTTATCAATACAACCACAGCATTGGATCAGGTGGAGCCGGAAGTAGTGGCACTTGCGGGTGGTGGATTTGTTGTGACGTGGCAGTCATTTGCCCAGGATAGTTGGATTGAACCCGCGATTTGGACGTCCTCGAACACAACCAGATATCTGCTGCAATATGGTGTCTATCAACAGCGTTTTGATGCCACGGGGCAAGCGCTTGGTGACGAGACGCTGGTCAATACGTTCGTTGATGGCGCCCAAAGGAACCCCACGATCGTCGACCTTGCCGATGGTGGCTATGCTATTTTCTGGCAGCATTGGAACTATATCAGCTCAAATGAAAGAGGCGAGGGAACCTATTTTCAACGTTATGATGCCAATGGGGTGAAGGTTGGCGGCCAAATTGAAGTGCCTGCTTCTGTGGCTGTATCTGATTACGGAATTCGAACGCCGGGCAGTTTTCAGTCCATCGCAATATTACCCAATGGAGATTTCGTAATATCTTGGGCGCTTAGCGTAAGAAGTGCATTTGTCGTCACTGTTTTTGACACTGACGGTCAACAAGTATCGCAAGTTGTAAATGAAAACGCCAGCGCGGCCGAGCTTACAGTTCTTGCAGACGGAAACTTGCTGGTTGCGTATACAGTGACGTATTTCACAACAAAATATCTCACTGAAGTTCGCGCAGCAATCTACACCCCTCAGGGCGACGCAGTTGTTCAGGAATTCGTTGTCAGTGACGCAATGAAATACAATACGAAGATTGAGCAACTTCTGGTTCTGCCCGACGGAAATGTTCTGGTTACTTGGTATGATGTAACAAGCCCATTCCTTGTCGGTCGGATTATGTCAGTAGATGGCGTTGCTCTGACAGATATTGTCCAGCTTAGCTTGCCGGGATCACCCTCGGCTGATGGCCTGATATCCGTGTTGCCGGACGGACGGCTTATCCTGACCTATTCCAATGAAACACTGGATTTCTTTGGATACTTTGATGATGTGTATACGCGAATTTTTTCACTCGATCTTCAGTCTGCTGGCATCCTGCTGACGAGCGCGGGTGATGTTCTTGACCTTAGCGATGGTGACGACATCGTCGAAGCTGGTGCTGGCAATGACATTATCAATGGGCTGGGCGGTGATGACCTGATTTACGGCGATGCAGGGCGCGATCAAATTAGCGGTGGCCTTGGAAACGACACCCTGTATGGCGGCAAGAAAGGTGACACCCTTTGGGGCAATGAAGGTAACGACGTTCTCAATGGCGATACCGGCAATGATCTGTTGTTTGGCGGCGCTGGCAACGATCAGATCATCGGGGGTCACGGCAACGATACACTTTACGGTGGCGACGGTGATGATGCGTTGTTCGGAGATCAGGGAAACAACCTGATTTACGGCGGTGAAGGTGACGATCTTATCGTGGCGGAACGGTATATTAAGTATGATCCCAACCGCGGAACCCATGAGATACATGGCGATGGCGGCAATGATGTCATCAAGGTTACTGGCGAAACTGCGATGGTTTATGGTGGGGCAGGTGATGATGTTATCGACGCCATCCTTCGCTCTGGCGGGGTGGTTTATGGCGGCAGGGGTAACGACATAATCAATGGAAATGCTGAAAATGTTTTTGCTGGAAACGGCAACGACACGGTTAGAACATTGTACGGCAATCTGGATGGCGGTAAAGGTATAGACACCTTGATCACCGCGGGAACGGTTGATTTGGTGCTGGGTCAGTTTGGTTACACGACATACGATGGATATCAGACCAAGGGTACGCTTATCAATTTTGAGGTTTTCTATTTTTCCACCGAACTGGGGCAAATTAGTCACCGCTTTTACGGCTCGGACGCTGCGGCGAATAGAATATCAGTTACTCGTGGGGGTATATGAAAGCCTATGGCGGTAGCGGCGATGACATTTTTCAAGCCCGCAATCAGGAATACATAAATCCCAACAAGATAATTGTCAGCACAGTCTATCTTGACGGCGGTGCAGGAAATGACACGCTGATCGGTGGCACCGCACAGGACACCTTGATTGGCGGCGAAGGCGACGATTATCTAAATGGCGGCTATTATGAAGACCGTCTGGAAGGCGGCGCGGGAAATGACATTCTGCTGGGCGGCCGCCAAAACGATGTACTGATTGGCGGTTCTGGTTCCAACCGGCTTTCAGGGGGAAGCGGGGCGGACGAGTTTATCTTCACGGATTTCGGAGCCGCCGATACGATCACGGATTTCGAGATTGGAGTGGACAAAATAAACTTGCAGGAGATTTTGAAGACTGTCGGGTTGGCATTTATCGACTTGAACGGAAGTTCATTTTCGCGCATCCGCTATCTTTCAGAGATGTCCTACAACAGTGCAGGCATTCATTTTGCCCAAAATGGGGCGAATACCGAGGTTTTCCTCAGTATTTATGCAACCAGCAAGTCAACCGAAGAAACCACAACGCTGATTGTTCTGGAAGGCGTCGATCTGCTAGACCTCAGCTTTTCTGATTTTACGTTTTAAGGAATAGGCAAAGGGCATGACGAAGACGACCATTTTGGTTGACAGCCAGCCCTACAACCCCCGCACCAAAGTCACCCTCTGTGCCGGAACAAACCCGGCAGCCGCAAAATAGGCGATCAAATCGACGTCGTTCCAGTTGATCTCGGTGCGCACGTTTTCCACCCGCAGCACTGCCAGATTGGCCATCAATTGTGACATCAGGGCCAGCCCGACCCCCTGGCCCTTGTAGCCGGGATCAACACCGATGGAATCCATCACCGCCTCGGGGCTGGTATGGCCGAACTCGCCGAAATCCACCCGCGCCATGATGAAACCGACGGGATAGCCCTCCAGCTCGGCCACCAGTGACACCCGCACCCCGCTTTCATGCAGGCTTTCATGCAGTTTTCGGGCGTAATAGTCGCCGCGCTCAACGCCGGTATTGGCCTTGTCGATGGTGATGATCTTGCGCAAATCCCCCTCCACCATTGAACGCACGGGAACCCTGTCGCGTGACAGGGCGGTAAAATCGTCGCTGTTGGGGGATGAATAATCAAGCTCGTCAATCCCGTCATCCTGCGCATCTTCATCCGACCATGTCGAGATTTCACTGGTCGGGCGCGTCAGCACCAGCCGTGGTGCCAATTCAAAACCGGCACCGCTGAAAAATCCAAGAACCCCGCCATTGGACCATTCGATCTGGCTGGTCAGGGTCGCAACCCCTTTGGATTTCAGGATTTTCTCGACCTCGTCCAGCACTTTCTGGCCATGGCCCTTATGGGAATGTTCGGGATCAATCCCGATCGCATCCAGTGCGGCTGCGGCCCCGTCCTTGCCGAACTCGCCGCTCACCAGCTTGGCAAAGGCAAAGCCCACAAGCTGGTCATTTTGGTGCAGACCCACATAAACGTAATCCCGGGGCCGCCGGGTGGCCGAGCTTAACCGCCGCTCGAAATAACCGCGTCGCGACAGGCCGGTGGTGGCCATGTCAATCGCGATCACCGCGTCCAGATCGGCGGCGCTTAGCGGTTTGATGCTGTCACTATGGGTCATGTGATCCTTGTCCTTTTAGTGGCTTTGCGAATAGGCGCTGGCCAGTTCCATATCGTCCTCGGGCTCCAGCAGGTCATCCAGCATTGGCAGCAGGGCCATTTCCTCTTTCTGGATATGGGCGAACATGCGTTCGATCAATTCGGCTGACAGATCCCGGAAACTGCTCCAGCCCGCCGGATCAAAACCGTCTTGCAGGGCTTGACTCGCTAGCGCCGACACCTGCTGGCCCAGCGGCAACAGCGCTTTGTGTTCCTCGCGCAGATGCATGCCGATGCCCACATCACCGGCCTGTTCCAGACGGGTGAACAGCTCGTTTTCCTCGAACGCGAAATGGCTGCTGATTTCCTCACGGATGGCGTTGGCGACTTGGTTGAGAATGCGCTTCGTGTCCGGCGCGGCCACATCCGGCGCGGTTTTTTTAGCGCGCGCCAGCAGATCATCCAGTGCCTCGATCACCATGATTGTGGCTTGATGATCCTCGTGCAGCAATTGCGGAATACGCCGTTGGAAATCCATATTCGGGGCCTCTTGGATTAAATACATATTAAAGTACTGTAATGCGTATTTAGCCTTACAGCAAGCCCCCGCGACAATGCGCCAACCCTAGCTGCGCGCCATCCGAAAGGCCACCAATCCGGCGAACAGGGTGAAAGCCAGCGCGCCAACCAGCCCGATCAACGCGCCCGCTTGGATCAAAATGGTCGCATCCAGCAAAATACCGGCGGCCACAATCGCCAGCGCCAGAAAATGGCAAACCGCATGCACCCGCGCCGGAAGTTCAGGCGTCAGCTCGGACAATCGAGGCGGTTTGCCGCCCTTGCCCGCCGCGTGCATGGAGGCCAGAAACGGCATGATCCGCTGCAAAACCCCCATCAGAAACGTCAACAACCACCCGGCCAGCAGCAGAAATCCGAACAAAGCCGCGCCATTTGGAACCGGCACGCCCAGCAACAGGATCAGCCCAAGCACCATGCTCAAACCCAGCAATCCCCACGCGGTACGGATCAGCACAAAAGCCAGCCCCAACCGCTTGCGCATGGCGGTTTTCAGCGCCACGACCATTACCCCGATATAAACTGATATTGCCGCCAGTCCGATCACGGAGCCAAGCAATGGCAGCCAAGTGGACTGCATCAAAACACCGACAGAAAATACCACCAGCCCGGCCAGCCCCAGCCACAGATGCGCCCAACCTGCTTTGGCGGGCAGGCGGCGTGACAGGGCAAACATCGGGATCAGAACATGGCTAAAGCCCAGCACCAGAAATCCCATGAAGCCGAAGGCTGCCACACTCATATGGATCAGAACAACCGCCGACCGATCCACCAGAAATCCGGTGCCAAAATCAACCACCAGCGCAATGCCAAGCGCGACCAGCCCGAAAAGAGCCGCCATTGCCGCCCAGCCATGCGCCGCCACCAGTGGCATACTGCCTGCGCGGCGCAGATTGTCGACGCTCAAGGCTGCAAATACCAGCAGGCCCGCGCTGACCAGCCCGGTGCCAACCGCCAGCCAGACCGTTCCAAGCCCGCCAAGCCCTGCCACCAGTGCCGGAATGCCAAACAGCATCAGCCAGAAACTCAACCGCGTCGGCCAGACCCGCACCAGTGACTGGCGCGTGGCAATCGGCAACAACTGATAGCTCGCCCCCATCGCCACCATCGCCAGAACCCCCAGCGTCAACAGATGCACCGCCGCCAGAACCGGCCCCAAGCCGCCGGTGAACCCCGCCAGATCGCCAGCCCCGATCACCAGCATCAACCACGCCAGCACCTGAAACAGGCTTGCCGCCAGAAAGAACCGGAACGGGATAAAGGGCGGTAAAAGGCGATCACCGGCCTCGCCCGGGAAAGGGGCCATCATGGGTGCGGGGCCTTGCTTAGGATCAAGCGCACCTCACCCGGTGCGCCGGCCACAAGGCGATACTCCCAGCCGCGTTCGGCTAGTTCGGGGTAAAGGTAAATCGGCTCACGGTCGTGATGCACGGTGACGGGGCCGGTTTGACTGCCCTGCGCCAGATGGCCTAATATGGCCACCATCGGTTCGGGCGGATCAAGGCCGCGCACGTCAATATGCAGACCATCCGCCGCCTGCCAGAATGTTCCCGGAAGTTCCCCCGACATCACGCCCCCCCTTGTTCTTGCCGCCGCCTTAATGCAAGATTGCGATACACATATGCGGCTTTGGCTGGGCATAGGGCCAAGCAATAAGGAAAACCATGATCGACATCAATTCCACCCCGTCAATCCGCAA
>JAADIC010000151.1 GCA_013151535.1 Alphaproteobacteria bacterium
CTTTGAGGAAAACCTGCACTGGGCCACGCAGCTTGCGCCGGATCAGAATTTCCTGATCGAGCCGATCAACCGCCATGACATGCCGGGCTATTTCCTGCATGATTTTGAGACCGCGCGGGCTTTTCTGGCCGAGGTCAACACCCCCAATCTGGCCCTGCAATTTGACGCCTATCACGCCCATCGCATGACCGGCGATGTGGCGGCAACTTGGGCTGAATTCGGTGATCTGGCGCACCATATCCAGATCGCGGGCGCACCGGGGCGCCATGAGCCGCTGCCGTCGGATATTGATTATATCAGCTTCTTCAGCCAGCTTGATGCGCAGGGCTTCGCTGGCTTTGTCAGCGGCGAATACTTTCCCGTCGCCGCAACAACAGCCGGGCTTGGCTGGCTGGGATAACGGGTTAATGGGCCTCGGCCCAGTTTGCACCCTGCCCCGCATCCACCACCAGCGGCACGTCGAGCTGAACGGCGGGCATCGCCGCGCCTTCCATCACGCCGCGCACGACTTCGGTGGTTTCAGCCACGGCCCCCTCGGGCACTTCAAAAATCAACTCATCATGCACCTGCAACAGCATCCGCGCCGGCAGATGGGCAATTGCGTCCGGCATACGGATCATGGCGCGGCGGATCACGTCGGCGGCGGTGCCCTGAATGGGCGCGTTGATCGCCGCTCGGCGCGAGAACCCCGCATGCGGGCCACGCGCGTTGATCTCGGGCGTGTGGATTTTGCGGCCAAACAGCGTCTGCACAAAACCGTGTTCCTTGGCGAAAGCGACCGTGTCGTCCATATAGGTGCGAATGCCGGGGAAACGCTCGAAATAGCGGTCGATGAAGCCCTGCGCCTCGGCCCTTGGAATACGCAGATTGCGCGCTAGTCCAAAGCCGGAAATACCGTAGATCACCCCGAAATTAATCGCCTTGGCCTTGCGTCTGATATCCGGCGTCATCTCATCCAGTGGTACATCGAACATCTCACTGGCGGTCAGGGAGTGAATGTCCAGCCCATCCATAAACGCTTGTTTCAGCGCGGCAATATCGGCGATATGGGCGAGGATGCGCAGTTCGATCTGGCTGTAGTCAAGGCTCAGCAGCACGTTGCCCTTATCGGCCACAAAGGCCTCGCGGATGCGCCGCCCCTCTTCGGTTCTGACCGGGATATTTTGCAGGTTAGGGTCGGTGCTGGCCAGCCGACCCGTAGAGGCCCCCGAGATCACATAAGACGTATGGACCCGCCCGGTTTCGGGGTGAATATGCTCCTGAAGCGCGTCCGTATAGGTCGATTTCAGCTTGGCCATTTGCCGCCAATCCAGCACACGCGCGGGCAGGTCATGGCCTTCGGCAGCCAGATCGGCCAGCACGTCGGCCCCGGTGGAATAAGCCCCGGTTTTGCCTTTCTTGCCTCCGGGCAGTTCCATCTTGTCAAACAGGATTTCACCCAGTTGTTTGGGTGAGGCGACGTTGAAAGACCCGCCTGCAAGCGCGTGAATTTCCGCCTCAAGCCCTGCCATTTTCTGGGCGAAATTGTTGGACATACGCGACAGATGATCGCGATCAACCTTGATGCCGTGCATTTCCATTTCTGCCAGCACCGGCACCAGCGGTCGCTCCAGCGTTTCGTAAACCGTGGTCACCTTTTCGCGATGCAAAAGCGGTTTGAACTGCTTCCACAGGCGCAGGGTGATGTCCGCATCCTCAGCAGCATATTTCACCGCTTCGTCAATCGGTACCTTGTCAAATGTGATGGCCGACTTGCCGGTGCCCAGCAGGGTCTTGATCGGGATCGGCGCGTGCTCAAGATAGCGTTTCGAGAGGTAATCCATGCCATGATTGTGCAACCCACCATGCAGGGCGTAAGACAGCAGCATGGTGTCATCAATCGGCGCAATATTGATGCCGTTGCGTTTGAAAATCTTGGCGTCGTATTTCATGTTCTGGCCGATTTTCAGAACCGCATCGTCCTCCAGCATCGGGCGCAGCATTTCAAGCGCCTGATCCAGCGGCATCTGCCCCTCGGCCAGATCATTGCCACCGAACAAATCGCCCTCACCAACCTTGTGAATGAGCGGGATATAACAGGCCTCGCCCTCCTCCACCGACAGGCAAATGCCCACCAGATCAACCCGCATTTCATCAAGGCCGGTGGTTTCGGTATCGACCGCCACATAGCCACGTTCGTAAATCTTGTCGATCCAGATTTGCAGGGCATTTGCATCGCGCACACATTCGTATTTCGTTGCATCAAACGGAATGATGCGGACCGCAGCGGTATCCGGCTTATCCTCGGCAATGCTTGGCAGCTCCACGCCCAGTTTGCTGGCAATACGGGTGGAGAGGGTGCGAAATTCCATTTCCGTGAGGAACCCCAGAAGGTCTTCAGGCACAGGGTCGCGCACCTCGAAACTTTCCAGCGTGACGTCCAGCGGCGTGTCGGTCTTTAGGGTTACCAACTCGCGACTGATTCTTACAATATCTTCACTTTCAACAACTTTTGGAATCAGTTTGCTTGCGACGCTGAATTTTTGTCGAGCATCGACAACCCACTGAGCCGCTTCGTTTCCTTTATTGGCAAGATTCTCCAGATCAGATTGGCTAATTCCGTTGGGAAATTCGGCGTGGCCGCTGAATTTTGAGACAATTGCAGCAGCATCCTTTCCATTGCTCAATTTGACGGCTCTTCCAAGCATTTCGCGAAAGTCGGAAAGATAGACATCCACTTTGTCTAGAAGTGATTGCACAATAATTGATCGCCTTTTTTCATCTAGAAGATCATCAAGAGCATTAACTTCTTGGAAAATCTGCCTAACAGCCTTTTCGCCGATGCCTTTTGCACCGGGAATGTTATCGACAGAGTCACCAAGTAACGATTGCACGTCGATCACCCGATCCGGGCCAACGCCGAACTTTTCTTCGACCTCTGCAATGCCAATGCGCCGGTTCTTCATGGCGTCGAGCATTTCAACCCCACCGCCAACCAGTTGCATCATGTCCTTGTCAGAACTGATGATCGTGACCCGCCCGCCAGCGTCACGGCCCTGCGTGGCCAGCGTGGCGATAATGTCGTCGGCCTCAAAACCCTGAACCTCGATACAGGCCAGATTGAAAGCGCGGGTGGCGTCGCGGGTGAGGGGAAATTGCGGCACAAGGTCTTCGGGCGCGGGGGGGCGATTGGCCTTGTACTTGTCATAGATATCGCTGCGGAATGTCTTGCCCTTGGCATCGAAGATCACCGCCACATGGGTGGGGGCATCGGTGCCCTTCTGATCCTCGACAAACTTGTAAAGCATGTTGCAAAAACCGGCAACAGCTCCGATTGGCAGCCCATCGGATTTGCGCGTTAGCGGCGGCAGGGCGTGATAGGCGCGAAAAATGAAGCCCGAGCCATCAATCAGATGCAGGTGGTGGCCCTTGCCGAATTTATTGTCTGTCATGGCGTGATCCCTGCGTTTCCTGCTCGGCTGAAAACCTATAGGAAGCGATTGCTGTTATCGAGAGGCTTTTTGCCCGTGACCACGACAGTAGGCGCGCGAATAATTTTATCGAAAATTATTCAGCCACAAAATCTTTCGGTAAAGATTTTCTTCAGCCCTCTCGCGCCTTTTGCAGCATCCGCCCCAGCCAGCGCCCGCCAAGGATATGCACATGCAGATGTTGCACATCCTGCACGCCATTGTCGCCGGAATTGACGATCATGCGATAGCCTTCGCCACCCTCGCCGGGTTTGACGCCCAGCATCCGACAGACTTCACCGATGGCGCGGGTGAAATCGACGATCTCGGCATCTGAGGCCGCGTCGGCGAAATGGTCGTAACACACATAAGGCCCTTTCGGGATCACCAGAATGTGGTCAGGCGCTTGCGGCGTGATGTCCGGGAAGGCCAGCGAATGTTCGGTCT
>JAADIC010000034.1:0-7112 GCA_013151535.1 Alphaproteobacteria bacterium
CCGGTTAAACTAGAAAACCGGTTTATCGGTATGCCGATCTGTCGGTCTGTCGATCCACCGATCCGCCGGTCTACCGGTCGGCTAGTCCGCTAGCCCATTAGCCCGCTAGTCCGCTATCCCACTGATGGACCGGTTTAACAGCCCCTTAATCACAGTATAAACGACTGTTTTATTGAGACATTTCACCTGAGACGCGCGCCAAAGAAACGCCAGCCAAAAACCTCCCTGATGTCATCTTAACAGTCACGAAACCGCGTTATGAAAAACGCTTTCCCCAAAAACACCATCCAAAATAAACCGGAAACCGACCCCACTCGCTCGGCTTCAAACCGGAAACACCACGTTGCACTGCCCGGTGCCGGAGCTTGGAAAGTACTCGCCCAGCACCTCGCCTTTGCCAGTGTAATCCGACCAACCCAGCGCGCCAAACAGCATGGCGGTGTCGTGCATGCCGCCCTCGCCCGAACAATGCTCGGCGTAATCCGGCAGCATTTTCAGGAAATCACCGATCTGCCCGGCCTGCCACAATTCCAGAACGCGCAGATCGACCTGTCGGTTGAATTCGCGACTGATGGTAAAGGTGCCGTTATTGGCCTCGTAAAGCTCGTTCTCCCAGATTTTATGGCTCAGCGAACCTGACGCCAACAGCGCCACCTTGCCGCCTGACGCTTCGATCGCCTCACGAATCGCAGCCCCAAGGATGCGCGAATCCTCAAGGTTATGCACCGTGCACCACGCCGCCACAGACACAATTTTAAGGTCGCTCTCCTCGTTCATATAGCGCATGGGCACCAGCGTGCCATATTCCAGATCAAGGGATTCGAGCTGATGCGACATGGTGAAAACGCCCCTCTGCGTGGCCTTTTCTGCGATCAGATCGCCAAGCGCCGGATTGCCCTTGTAGGAATATTCCAGATTCTGGATGAAATGCGGAAATTCGTGGCTGGTATAGATGCCCTTAAACTCAGCGTTGGAATTGACGTGAAACCCGGCATTGACCAGCCAGTGGGTATCCAGAACCACCACCGTATCAACCCCCAACGCGCGCATGCGGCGGCCAATTTCCTTATGTCCATCAATGGCTTGCTGGCGTTTTCCAAAAATCCGGCCCGGCCGTTCGCTCAGCAACATGGTCGGCACATGCGTGACTTTTGCAGCCAGTACGAGTTCACCCATTTCAGTCTCCTTTCAGGTTTCGGGCACCAAGACGGGGGATTTTATGATCCCCCAGCGCAAAGCCCACATGCTTTTGTTCCATGTAAAATTCAAACGACCACTCCGCCCCGTCGCGCCCGATACCGCTGGATTTCACCCCGCCAAACGGGGTTGGCAGATGGCGCACATTCTCGGAATTGACCCACATCATCCCCGCCTCAAGCTGCTCCGTCACCCGCATGGCGCGGCTGATGTCGTTGGTCCACAGATAGGCGGTCAGGCCGTATTCGGTTCCGTTGGCGATTTTGATCGCCTCGGCCTCGTCCCTGAACTGCAACACGGTTAACACAGGTCCGAAAATCTCCTCCTGGGAGATACGCATATTGTCGGTGGCATTGGTTAACAAAGTCGGCTGAACATAACAACCGGGGGCCTTTATACGCGCGCCACCAACCTTGATTGTCGCCCCGTCAGCCTTGGCGATTTCAAAATAGGAACAGACCTTTTCAACATGCACATCGGCTATCAGCGGGCCAATTTCCGTGGCCGGATCAAGCGGATGCCCAACCTTGAGGTTTTTCACCCTAGCCGCCAGTTTTTCGACGAACTGATCGTGGATTGAGGCCTCGACCAGCAGACGCGAAGACGAGGTGCAACGCTCGCCATTCAGCGAGTAGATCATGAAGATCGCCGCATCCAGCGCACGCTCCAGATCGGCATCGGCAAAAACGATGCAGGGGTTCTTGCCGCCCAGCTCAAAATGCACCCGCTTGAGCGTATCTGCCCCCTGTTTCATAATCATTGAGCCGGTTTTGCTTTCACCAACAAAGGCGATGGCCCTGATGTCGGGATGTTCGGTGAGTGCCCGGCCTGCGTCTTCGCCAAAGCCGTTAACCAGGTTCCACACCCCCGGAGGAAGGCCAGCCTCCTCCGCTATTTCACAAAGTAAACGGGCACTTAGAGGACTAAGCTCAGCCGGTTTATGCACGACGGTACAGCCCGCTGCCAAGGCCGGCGCGATCTTCCAGGTGGACAGCATGAAGGGTGTGTTCCAGGGTGTAATCACCCCCACGGGGCCAAGCGGCACCCGCGTGGTCACATTCATCAGGGTCGGGCTGGGCAGGTGTTTTCCGTCGCGTGCAGAGGGGGCGAGATCGGCAAAATAGCGGAAGTTTTCCGCGCCCCTAAGGGCAGCCTTGCGCATGAATCGCAGGGCTTGGCCACACTCAATAAAAGCGATCTCCTCGGCGCGCTTTTCGATGGCGTCGGCGATGGCGTGAAGAAGCTCCTTGCGCTGTTTGCCCGGCATGTCGCGCCACGCTGCAAACGCCCTTTTCGCGGCCTTTGCGGCGCGGTCAACCTCGGCCGCATCGCTGCGCGCCACATCGGCCAGATGCGCATTATCCACAGGTGATGTGGCCGCGAATGTCCCGGCTCCGGCACTGTCCTGCCCGCCAATACGGTTCATCACACCGTTAACCTTGAACCGCTCCAGATAGGTCTGCGCCTTGGCGATATTATGGTTAAGATCAGACATTTTTGCATCCCTTCGCCCGCAAAGCCGGGCGAATTGTGTTAAAGCGTTTCACGGTGAACGGCGCGTTCAGGTCCACCACCTCTAATGACAGCGCAAAGGGGGAATTCAGCCGCCCCGTTAACCAGGTTTCGAGCGCGTCGTAGATGGAATTCATAATCGACAGACGCGTCGCCTCATCCCGCCCCGCGCCCATGCGTAAAACCAGATCAGCAAAGGCCAGATCACCGCTGCCATCGCCAATGGACACATGATCGGCGCGATAGGCCCGCACGCGAATGCCCGCCAGCGCAAAGGTGCCGCTGTTAACCATTGCAAGCCGCGCCACATCGCAAAACGCGGCCATATCAATCATATCTTCCAGATTAGCCGAATATTCAATCGTCAGATGCGCCACGGGATTGACCTTGCTGGGGTTGCTTGATAGATATTTACTTAACACGTTAACTATCGTCAAGCAATAATTACATTCTACAGAAAGTCTCGCACCTATGAAGTTGATAACATTTAATAAAACTTGTATTGGCGCCACGGACGGTACGGCGGTTTATGACCTTGGTAAACGGTTGGGTTGGCGCGACATGCGCGAGGCCCTGCTTGATCCGAACGCCGCCAGGCGGGGGGTGATGACTGGTGCGCCAGACCATGCATTCAACGACATAACGCCAGAGCAGCCGATCACAAATCCGACGCGGATTTACTGCATCGGCGTTAACTATATGAATCGAAATGCCGAATACAAAGACAATTCCGACGCGCCAAAATACCCCAGCGTATTCGTGCGCAATCCGCGTTCTTTTGTGGCCCATGGGCAGGCGCTGGAGATCCCGCCGGAAAGCGATCAGTTGGATTACGAGGGGGAAATCGTGCTGGTGATCGGCAGATCAGGGCGGCGGATTTCGCAAGCTAACGCCATGGATCATGTGGCTGGGTTAACCATTATGAACGAAGGTACGATCCGTGACTGGGTGCGCCACGGTAAATTCAACGTCACACCGGGTAAAAACTGGGACAGATCGGGGGGCATCGGTCCGTGGATTGAAACCGATTTCAGCGGTGTCGACGTGAGCGATATGCGTATTGAAACCCGGGTTAACGGTGAATTGCGCCAGTCTGACAGCACCGCATCCATGGCGTTTCCGTTTGCGCGGATCATTGAATATCTATCGACTTTCGGCACGCTGGAGGCCGGCGATCTGATCGCCACCGGCACCCCCACTGGTGCTGGCGCGCGGTTTGATCCGCCGGTCTGGTTGAAGGCGGGTGATGTGGTTGAAGTCAGCGTTGAAGGTGTCGGCACCCTGTCAAATCCGGTGCGGCTTGAGCCATGAGCGAGCGGCTTTCAAACGCAGAAAAGTCGCTGCCGATCATGCTGTTGCGCGCGCGCGAAACAGTGATGCAGCGGTTTCGCCCGATGCTGAAGGCGCACGGGTTGAGCGAGCAGCAATGGCGGGTTTTGCGGGTACTGAACGAACAGGGGCCAAGTGCGCCAACGACGCTGGCCAGCCGCGCGGTGATCCTGATGCCCAGCCTCACCCGTATTCTGGCCAATCTTGCGGGGCGCGGTTTGATTGAACGGGCGCGTCATGCCGAGGATGGCCGTCGGCAGGTCGCGTCATTAACCAGTTTGGGCCGTGATTTGATTGCCGAAATCACACCACAAAGTGCCGCCATTTATGCCACGCTCGAGGCCGAATTCGGTGCAGATGAAGTGCATGATCTGATGCAGGCCCTGCGCCGTTTGGCAGCCCTATAGGTTAATAAACCTGGCCTTTGGCGCTTGCCCCCTGACCACCCAGATACCTGGCCGCAAGGTTTTTCGCGCCATTGCCCAGCACCGCGATATCCGAGCCAACGGCCACAAACAGCGCGCCAAGTTCAATGTAGCGCCGCACCCTGGTTTCATCTGCCATCAGGATGCCCGGAGCCTTGCCCGCAGCCCGGATTTTGATGATCGCGGCCTCGATCGCGGCCTGCACATCCGCGTGACCGGGTTCCCCGATATGGCCCATGGAAGTGGCCAAGTCAGCCGGGCCGATGAACACCCCGTCCACCCCCTCGATCTGCAAAATTCTATCCAGATTATCAAGGGCTTGCGTAGTTTCCGCCTGCACCAGCAGGCAGGCCTGATCGTTCGCCCCATGAACATAATCCGCGATCTGGCCATAGCCGGAGGCACGCACAACCCCGGCCCCATTGCCGCGAATGCCAGCCGGTGGGTAGCGCATGGCGCGCACCATCAATTCGGCGTCTTGGGCGGTGTCGACAATCGGTACAAGGATGGTCTGCGCACCGGCATCCATCACCTGTTTGACCTCGACCACATCAACCGAAGAAATTCGCACAACTGCGTGCGATGGCGACGGATCAACCACCATCAACTGATCGCGGATCGAGCGTAAATCGTTAACGCCGTGTTCGCCGTCAATCAGCAGCCAGTCAAACCCGGCATAGGCTGAAATCTCGGCGGTCACAGCCGTGCCAAGGCTCTGCCAGAAGCCGATTTGCAACTGGCCAGCGCTGATCGCGGCCTTGAAAGTGTTAACAGGTGCGGACATGGTTTTTCCCTTACTCAAATGCGCAGGAAACCGACCCGAACGGGCCGAAATCTGCATGAAATTCCACCCCTGAAGGGGCCTCAAGGGCGCGGATGAACGAGCCGGAAAGCACCACCTCGCCGCGCCGGATATAATCACCGTGCTGCGCCAAGCGCCGCGCCAGCCAGACCATTGAAACCAGTGGATCGCCCAGAACACCGGCACCAAGGCCGGTTTCTTCGACCACCGCGCCGCGCCTGACAATCGCCCCGACCCATGGCAGGTTCACATCGCGCGGAATATGCCGCTCGGCCCCCAAAACCAAACCCGCATTGGCGGCATTATCGGAGATCGTATCCAGAACGCTGCGGGTTTTGCCGGTCACCGGATCGATGCGAAAAATGCGGGTGTCAAGGATTTCAAGCGCCGGGGCCACGGCCTCGGTGGCGTTCAGAACGTCCTCAATCGTGCAATCCGCCCCGTGCAGATCGCTGCCCATGATGAAGGCGATTTCAGCCTCGACGCGCGGTTCGATGAAGCGGCCTGCCGGGATTACTGCGTTGTTTTCAAACAACATATCGTCAAACAGGATGCCACTGTCGGGAATATCGATGCCGAGTTGTTTTTGCATGGCGCGGCTGGTCAAACCGATTTTTCGCCCCAAAATCTGCCGCCCTGCCGCCTGTTTCATCGCCACCCACGCACCTTGCACAGCGTAGGCATCAGCCATATTCATCGCCGGAAAATCCTGACTGATGCAGCCGATCTGGTGGCGCGCGCGTTCGGCGTGCTCAAGGCGTTTGGCGGCGGCGATATGATCCTCGGGCGTCATATTCACGCCTAGATCGCCGCCGTCACCATCACCTCAACCTTGAATTTCGGCAAGGCGAGGGCGGCTTCGGTGCAGGCCCGCGCCGGGGGGTTATCCGCATCAACCCAGGCATCCCAAACCGCGTTCATCTCGGCGAAATCGGCCATGTCGGTGATCCAGATGGTGGCCGACAGGATCTTGGATTTGTCCGAGCCAATTTCGGCCAGCCATTTGTCCACATTGGCCAGAACATCACGGGTTTGCGCGCTCATACTGTCGCCATTGCCGACTTGCCCGGCCAGATAGGCGATACCGTTATGGGTGACGGCCTGAGACATACGCGCCCCGGACCCAAAGCGTTTGATGGACATGATTTCACCTGTGTTTAGACTGTTTTCAAGCCGAGCCTAGGCGCGGCTGGCGGGCTTGGCAAGCCTGCGATTTGGCTTGTTCGCACCGGGTTTTCAGCGTTCAATCACAGCCAGGAAAGCGAGGCCAAAATGCATATCGTCACCCAGTTCCCGCATGAAATCACTGAAGAACCTGACATGGGCATCGTGATGCCTGACGGGTGCCGTCTGTCGGCGCGGGTCTGGATGCCCAAGGATGCGGTTGAAAACCCGCAACCCGCCATTTTAGAATATATCCCTTACCGCAAGCGCGATGGCACCGTGGCGCGGGACGAAATCATGCACACCTATTTCGCCGGTCGCGGTTATGTTGTCATCCGGCTGGATCAGCGCGGCAATGGCGAAAGTCAGGGGCTGATGGCGGATGAATATACCGCTGAGGAGCTGCAAGACGGGGTCGATGCGATTGCATGGATTGCGGCGCAGCCCTGGTGTGACGGCACTGTCGGCATGATGGGCAAAAGCTGGGGTGGGTTTAATTGTTTGCAGGTGGCGGCGCTAGAGCCGCCTGCGCTGAAGGCGGTGATCTCGGTCTGCTCGACCACGGATCGGTTTGCTGACGACATCCACTATAAGGGCGGCTGTTTGCTGAATGACAATTTCGCCTGGGGCTCGGTGATGCTGGCCTATTCCTCGCGCCCGCCCGATCCAGCGTTAGTGGGCGA
>JAADIC010000034.1:7194-9011 GCA_013151535.1 Alphaproteobacteria bacterium
TGAAACACCAGCGCCGCGATGAATATTGGCGGCATGGTTCGGTCTGCGAGGATTATTCGGCGATCAAGGCCGCCGTGATGTCGATCGGTGGTTGGGCCGATTTTTACATGAACACGGTGTCGCATCTGGTCAGCAATCTGTCCGCGCCGGCCAAGGGCATCGTCGGGCCGTGGGTGCATCAATACCCGCATCAGGCTGATCCCGCGCCGCAGATCGGCTTTCTGCAAGAGGCCGTGCGCTGGTGGGATCACTGGCTGAAAGGCATTGAAAACGGCGTGGATCAAGACCCCGCGTACCGCGTTTGGATGCAGGATACAGTGCGCCCCAAACGTGCGCATAAAGCGCGGGCCGGGCATTGGGTGGCGGAACAGGATTGGCCGACGTCACGCACCACGTCGCGGGTGATGGCGCTTGCTAAGGATGGCGTGCTTGGCGGCGATCAGGGGGCGCTGGATGTCAGCGTCAACTCGCCGCTCGATTGCGGGTTTGGCACCGGGCGGTATTTTCCGATGACCGGCGATTATCCCGAAATGCCGGGCGATCAGCGCGATGATGACAGCCGCTCGGTCTGTTTTGACACCGGGCCACTGGCGCAAGATCTCGACATCCTCGGTGCGCCGACGCTCAAATTGCGCCTGTCCGCCGATAAGCCCGCCGCGCAACTGATCGTGCGGCTGTGCGAGCTGCATGAGGACGGTGCCTCGACCCGTATCACCATCGGATTGCTGAACCTCGCGCATCGCGACAGTTTTAAGCACCCCAGCGAAATCCCTATTGATACGCCGTTTGAAATCACCCTGCCGCTGGATCAAATCGCCTACCGCATCAAGGCCGGGATGCGGCTGCGCGTCGCCATCAGCTCGGCCTATTGGCCGTTCGTGTGGCCCGCACCCGAACTTGCGACATTGACCTTGCATGAAGGCACGATTGAACTGCCGGTGCATGAAGGTTCAAGTGGCGATGAATGGCAGTTTGAAGAGGCAGAGGGGGCGGAGCCGTGGAAACATCGGGTTCTGCGCGAACCGTCTTACCAAAAAACCATCGTCAATGATCTGGTGACAGGTGAGATTAGCCAGAACCATGATATTGACGAGGGATTAACCAAGGATCTGGAGCATGGCCTGATTTCCGGCGCACGCGCGCGCGAGACATGGCGCATTCACCCCGATGACCCGCTAAGTGCATCGGCTGAAAGCCATCACACGCAAGAACTGACGCGCGGGGATTGGGCGGTCAGAACCGAGACTTTCGCCCGCATGTGGTCAGATGCCGACAGCTATCACCTGACTGCCCGGATCGAGGCTTATGAGGGCGACGATCTGGTGTTCGAGCGGGATTTCAAGGAAAGCGTGCCGCGCGATTGCGCTTAGACTTGTGACGCAACGTCGGGCTGGCACCCCTGTGCGTGGTGCGGTTCAGTTGCACGAAACCTCACGCCCGAACAGGACACCCGATGACCGAGCCGCATCCGTTTGACAGTGCAACCGCCCTGATAGCCACCGGCGAAGGCCGATTTACCGCCGTTACATCAAAGCCTTACGCCAACATGGCGGGGCCGTTTGGTGGTGTGACCGCCGCCACCATGCTGCGCGCGGTTCTTGAAGATGAACGCCAAGCCGGTGATCCGGTATCGATGACGGTCAATTTCTGCGCTGCGGTGAAGGACGGGGAATTCAGCGTCACAACCCGGCTGATCCGGGCTGGCAAATACACCCAGCACTGGGCGGTCGAGGTGGTTCAGAACGATATCACCTGCACCATTGCCAGCGTGATTTGCGGGCAGCGTCTGGCGGAGTTTTCGCATCAGAGCGTGGTCA
>JAADIC010000031.1 GCA_013151535.1 Alphaproteobacteria bacterium
AATTGGAGAAGTGAACAATGAGCCATCTGCTGGACCGCCTGAATTTCCTGAAAAGCAATCGCGTTGACACCTTTGCGGACGGCCACGGCCAGACCACAAACGAGAACCGCGATTGGGAAGATGTTTACCGCAACCGCTGGCGTCACGACAAAATCGTGCGTTCGACCCACGGTGTGAACTGTACCGGCTCCTGTAGCTGGAAAATTTACGTTAAATCCGGCATCGTGACCTGGGAAACCCAGCAAACCGATTACCCGCGCACCCGCGCTGGTATGCCGAACCACGAACCACGCGGCTGTGCCCGTGGCGCCAGCTATAGCTGGTATTTGTATTCCGCCAACCGGGTGAAAACCCCGCTGATCCGCGCCCGCTTGTTGAAAAGCTACCGCCGCATGCGGGCCGAGCTTTCCCCGATTGAAGCATGGACCAAGCTGCAAAACGATCCCATCCTGCGGGCGGATTACGTCAAAACCCGCGGTAAGGGCGGTTTCGTGCGCGCCGATTGGGAAGAGGCGACAGAAATCATCGCCGCCGCCAACGCCTATACCGCCAAAACTTACGGCCCTGACCGGGTTTTCGGCTTCTCTCCGATC
Source organism: Alphaproteobacteria bacterium (assembly GCA_013151535.1). GTDB lineage: Bacteria > Pseudomonadota > Alphaproteobacteria > Rhodobacterales > Rhodobacteraceae > UBA5972. The sequence continues at coordinate 594 of JAADIC010000031.1, forward strand.
CCTGCCATGTCAATGGTCAGCTATGCGGCTGGCTCGCGCTACCTGTCCCTGCTGGGCGGCACCTGCATGAGCTTTTATGACTGGTATTGCGACCTGCCACCGGCCAGCCCGATGACATGGGGCGAACAGACCGACGTGCCGGAATCAGCCGATTGGTTCAACGCCGGCTTCCTGCTGCTGTGGGGCAGTAACGTGCCACAAACCCGCACACCCGATGCGCATTTTTATACCGAGGCACGCTATCGCGGCACCAAATCCGCCGTCATTTGCCCCGATTATTCCGAAGCCGCCAAGTTTGGCGACATCTGGCTGGCCCCCAAGGCTGGCACCGATGCGGCCCTTGCCATGGCCATGGGCCACGTCATCCTGCGCGAATTCCACCTTGACCGTCAGGCCGAATATTTCGAGGAATACGCCCGCAAATATTCCGATATGCCGATGCTGGTCAGGCTGGACGAGGTTGACGGCAAGCTGATCCCCGGCCGCTTGCTGCGGGCTGACGATTTCAGCGACAAGCTCAAGGAAAAGAACAATCCCGAATGGAAAACCATCGCGCTTGACCGCGAAAGCGGCAATCCGGTTGCGCCCAACGGCTCGGTCGGTTTCCGCTGGGGCCAGAAGGGCAAATGGAACCTTGAAGAAAAGGCCGCCGGAAAAGACGCTGAGTTGCGCCTGTCCCTGATAATGGAAGAAAACCACGACGAAGTTGTTGGTGTTGATTTCCCCTATTTCGGCGGCGAAGCCACTGAGCATTTCACCAAATGTGACCACCCCGAGGTTCTGACCCGTAACATCCCGGTGCGCAAACTGAAGCTGGCGGATGGCGAGGTTATGGTCGCCACGGTGTTCGATCTGTTCTGCGCCAATTATGGCCTTGATCGCGGGTTGGGCGGCGAATACGTCTCAAACAATTACGATGACGACCTGCCGTTTACCCCGGCTTGGGGCGAAAAAATCACCGGTGTTCCGCGTGACCAGATCATCACGGTTGCGCGTGAATTCGCGCTGAATGCCGAAAAGACCAACGGCAAGTCCATGGTCATTCTGGGGGCCGGTCTGAACCACTGGTACCATATGGACATGAACTATCGCGGTATCATCAACATGTTGGTGATGTGCGGTTGTGTCGGTCAATCCGGCGGCGGTTGGAGCCACTATGTCGGCCAGGAAAAGCTGCGCCCGCAAACCGGCTGGCAGCCCTTGGCCTTCGCGCTTGATTGGGCGCGGCCCCCACGGCACATGAACTCCACTTCGGCGTGGTATGCCCACACCGATCAATGGCGCTACGAAACCCTGAAATCCGAGGAAATCCTGTCGCCAACTGCCCCGGCAGGCGATTGGAAAGACGCAAGCCTGATTGATTATAACATCAGGGCCGAACGGATGGGCTGGCTGCCATCAGCACCAGCATTGAAAACCAACCCGCTGGAAGTGGCAAAAGCCGCCAAGAAAGCCAAAAAGGACATCGCGCCATATGTGGCTGCGCAACTGACCTCAGGCAAACTGGAAATGTCCTGCGAAGACCCGGATGCGCCGGAAAACTGGCCGCGCAACCTGTTTGTGTGGCGTTCAAACCTGCTGGGTTCAAGTGGCAAAGGCCATGAGTATTTCCTCAAGCACCTGCTGGGCACCGATCACGGTGTTCTCGGCAAAGACCTTGGTGAAGAAGGTGGCCAGAAACCGATCGAGGCCAAATGGCATGACGACGCGCCCAAGGGCAAACTCGATCTGCTGGTGACGATTGATTTCCGCATGTCCACCACGGCGGTTTATTCCGACATCGTGCTGCCCACCGCAAGCTGGTATGAAAAGGACGATCTGAACACCTCAGACATGCACCCCTTCATCCACCCGCTGCAAGCGGCGGTCGACCCGGCCTATGAAAGCCGCTCGGATTGGGAAATCTTCAAATCTATCGCTAAAAAGTTCAGCGAGATCGTGCCGGGCTATCTGGGAACAGAGACCGACATTGTCAGCCTGCCAATCCTGCACGACACCCCTGCCGAGATCGCGCAAGACAGCGTCAAGGACTGGAAGAAAGGTGAATGTGAGCTCATCCCGGGTAAAACAGCCCCGAATTTCGTGGCTGTTGAACGGAACTATCCCGATCTTTACAAACGCTTCACCGCAATTGGCCCTCTGATGGAAAAAGTCGGCAATGGCGGCAAGGGCATCACTTGGGACACCAAGATCGAAATCCAGCATATGAAGGAACTGAACGGCGTCGTCACTGATGAAGGCCCAACCAAGGGCATGGCCAAGCTCGACACTGCCATTGATGCCTGCGAAATGATCCTGATGCTGGCACCTGAAACCAACGGCGAGGTGGCGATCAAGGCTTGGGAGGCACTGGGCGAAAACACCGGCATCGACCACACCCATCTGGCCCGCCCGAAAGAGGATGAAAAAATCCGCTTTCGTGATATTGCAGCACAGCCGCGCAAGATCATCTCATCACCCACATGGTCGGGCATTGAATCAGAGCATGTGTGTTACAATGCGGGTTACACCAACGTTCACGAGCTGATCCCGTGGCGCACCCTGACGGGCCGCCAGCAATTGTATCAGGATCACTTATGGATGCGGGCCTTCGGTGAAGGCTTCTGCACATGGCGCCCGCCGGTCGATCTCAAGACCATCACCAAAGAGGTCAACACGTCCGAGCAGAATAACGAACCGTTCCTGGTCCTGAACTTCATCACCCCGCACCAGAAATGGGGCATCCACAGCACCTATTCCGACAACCTGTTGATGCTGACGCTCAACCGGGGCGGCCCCTGTGTCTGGCTGTCTGAAGTTGACGCCAAAAAGGCCGGTATCGTCGATAATGACTGGGTCGAAGCCTATAACGTCAACGGTGCGCTAACGGCGCGGGCGGTGGTTTCCCAGCGGATGAAGGAGGGCACCCTGTTCATGTATCACGCACAGGAAAAGATCGTGAATACGCCGGGGTCTGAACAAACCGGCCTTAGGGGCGGTATCCACAACTCGGTCACACGCGCAACGGTGAAACCAACCCATATGATCGGCGGTTATGCCCAACAATCCTACGGCTTCAACTATTACGGCACGGTTGGCAGTAACCGCGACGAATTCGTGATCGTGCGCAAAATGACAAAAATCGACTGGCTGGATAAGCCGGCCAAAGTGGAGGCAGCCCAATGAAAGTCCGCGCACAAATCGGCAAGGTTCTGAACCTTGATAAATGTATCGGGTGCCACACCTGCTCGGTCACTTGTAAAAACGTCTGGACCTCGCGCGAAGGTGTTGAATACGCCTGGTTCAACAA
>JAADIC010000207.1 GCA_013151535.1 Alphaproteobacteria bacterium
AACCAGAAACTGGCGGAAGACATCCTTGAAACCGGCGCGCTGATCTCGGAACAACCCATCGGCCTCGTGCCGCAAGCCCGCCACTTTCCGCGCCGCAACCGCTTGATCTCGGGCCTTGGTCGCGCTGTGATCGTGGTCGAAGGCGCGGCGCGTTCCGGCAGCCTGATAACCGCCCGCGATGCGCTCGATCAGGGCCGCGAAGTCATGGCTGTGCCGGGCCATCCGCTGGACGCGCGCGCCTCGGGCTGCAACATGCTGATCCGCGACGGAGCCGTGCTGGTGCGCTCGGCCAAAGACGTGATCGAGGCGCTGGCCCTGCCAGAAACTGCAATACCGGAACCCGAACCAACAGAGCCCGCCAAAGCCACGATCCCCGAAGCGCTGGACCTGTCGCGCAAGATCCTGTCCCTGCTCAGCCCCTCGCCGATCCCCGAGGATCAGTTGATCCGCGAATTGAACCTGCCCTCGCAAGCCGTCTCCAGCCAGCTTGTGACGCTGGAACTGGAAGGCAAACTGGCCCGTCAAACCGGCGGCATGCTGTCACTGGCGGTTTGAGGCCTCGTCCCTTTTGCAGCAAATACTCTGATTGGTCCTAAAAATCCTGCACGCCTGCGCTCGACTTGGCCCGAAGATTTTTACCGAAAAATCTTCCTTCCCGAAATTTTTTCGGAAAAAAATTTCCTCTCAAAAAACGACAACCCCTGAACGCCAACCGCCCCTAATAACAAAACTCCGGCGTCACGGCCTTGAACTCTGCGCAAAACTCCGGCCCGGCCCACCACACATCGGTGGAACCAATCGACCAATGTACCGCCACCCATGTCGCGCCGGATTTCTGATAAAGCACCACCATCGCCACCCCGTCGTAAAACTCGGGATCAATCTCACCGCGCTTCATCAACGGTGTTTGCCAGAAATCAATCGCCCCGCCACCGGGGCGCTGGGGCATCAGGGACGCGTAAGCAATGTCGCCCGACACCCGCAAATCCTCGACCACGAACTCAACCGGTGCGCCAAGGTTCCAGACCGCATGCGGACGCACCGCATCCATCAGCGCGCGGCGCAAATCGCTGCCACGCGGCGGTTCGCTGTAATCGCCGCCAGCGAATGCCAGCGACGGCAGCAACCACAAAATCAATAAAATCCGAAACATCTCACCCTCCTAAACCGGTTTCCCCCATCAAACGGCGGGAACCCGCCCGCGTCAACCGGCACCAATCAAACAACCCCATTGACAGCCCCCGCCAGTCAACCCATGTTCCGCGCCCACAGATAACCGCCATTTCAGCCAAGGAATCCCCATGCCCGTTGTCGTTGTTGAATCGCCCGCCAAGGCCAAAACCATCAACAAATATCTCGGCGACGATTACACCGTTCTGGCCTCCTACGGCCATGTGCGCGACCTGCCCGCCAAGAACGGCTCGGTCGATACCGACAATGATTTTGAAATGACTTGGGAGGTGGCCAGCCAATCCCAAAAACACATCCGCGCCATCGTTGACGCGCTGAAAGAAGACAATTCCCTGATCCTCGCAACCGACCCGGATCGCGAAGGCGAGGCGATTTCATGGCATCTGGAAGAGGTTCTGCGCAAGCGCAAAGCCATCAAGAAATCCACGCCGGTTCAACGGGTTGTCTTCAACGCCATCACCAAATCCGCCGTCACCGAGGCCATGAAAAACCCGCGCGAAGTCGATATGGAACTGGTCGAGGCCTACCTCGCACGACGCGCGCTTGATTACCTCGTCGGCTTCAACCTGTCGCCAGTCTTGTGGCGCAAATTGCCCGGCGCAAAATCCGCTGGCCGGGTGCAGTCGGTCTGCCTGCGCCTGATCGTCGAGCGTGAAATGGAGATCGAGGCTTTCAAAAACCGCGAATACTGGACGGTCAAAGCCGAACTCACCACCCCGCGCGGCCAGAATTTCGAGGGTCGCCTGACCATTTTGGGCGGCTCCAAGCTCGACAAATTCGACATCGGTACCGCCGAGGCCGCCGAAATTGCCACCGCCGCCGTGCTGTCGCGCGATCTATCCGTCACCCGGGTCGAGGCAAAACCGGCCAACCGCAACCCGTCTGCCCCGTTCATGACCTCGACCCTGCAACAGGAGGCCAGCCGCAAATTCGGCATGGGTGCGCGCCAGGCGATGTCGACCGCGCAACGGCTTTATGAGGCCGGTTACATCACCTATATGCGGACCGACGGCATCGATATGGCCCCCGAAGCGGTGACCGCCGCGCGCGACGCGATCAAGGGTCGCTATGGTGCCCAATATGTGCCCGCCAAGCCGCGCATCTATAAAAACAAGGCCAAAAACGCGCAAGAGGCCCACGAATGTATCCGCCCGACCGACATGACTGTGGATGCCAGCAAGCTGGCGCGGCTGGAAGCAGACCAGCGTAAACTTTACGATCTGATCTGGAAACGCACCCTTTCCAGCCAGATGGCAAGTGCCCGGCTTGAGCGTACTTCGGTCGATATCGGCTCGGCTGACGGGCAGGTCAACCTGCGCGCCACCGGTCAGGTCGTGCTGTTTGACGGTTTTTTGCGGATCTATGAAGAAGGGCGTGACGACAAGGTCATTGATGACGACGACAAGCGCCTGCCGCAGATCGCGGAAGGCGAGGCGATTGCCAAGAAATCAGTCACACCGGAACAACATTTCACCCAACCCCCACCGCGTTATACCGAGGCGACACTGGTCAAACGCATGGAAGAACTCGGCATTGGCCGCCCCTCGACCTATGCCAGCGTGGTCACCACGATCCAGACCCGCGAATATGTCCGCAAGGAAAGCGGGCGGCTGCATCCCGAGGATAAGGGCCGTCTGGTCACCGCATTTCTGGAGAATTATTTCCGCAAATATGTCGGCTATAATTTCACCGCCCAGCTTGAGGAAGAACTGGATGATATTTCCGGCGGGCGCGAGGATTACAAGGTCGTTCTCAACCGGTTCTGGCGCGATTTTTCCGCCGCGATTGCTGAAACCGCTGACCTTCGCATCACTGAAGTGCTTGAAAAGATAAACGAATACCTTGAACCGCACCTTTTCCCGGCGAATGAGGACGGTTCAGACCCACGCATCTGCAAGAACTGCGGCAACGGGCGTTTGTCCATGCGAACCGCGCGTTCAGGCGGCGCCTTTATCGGCTGTTCCAACTATCCGGAATGCCGCTACACCCGCCCGCTGGCAGGCGAGGCCGAAGAAGGCGACATCGCCGGGCCGGACGGAAAACTGCTGGGCGAAAACCCCGATGGCATCCCGGTTTCCCTGCGCTCGGGGCGCTTTGGCCCTTACGTTCAGCTTGGTGTCGCCACCGAGGAAGAACCGAAACCAAAACGCTCCTCCATCCCCAAGGGCATGGATCTGGGCGATGTTGATTTGCAAAAAGCGCTTGATCTTCTGTCTCTACCGCGCCTGATCGGCGAACATCCCGAAGGTGGCCCGGTCGAGGCCAGCATCGGGCGGTTCGGCCCTTATGTGATGCACACGACCCAAGTCGATGGTAAGGCAAAAAAGCTCTATGCCAATATCAAAGACCCCGCCGAAGTGTTGATTATCGGCATGAACCGCGCGGTGGAATTGCTGGCCGAAAAGGCGGCGCGCGGCGGGCGTGGGGCGGCGGCAAAACCGATCAGGGAATTGGGCGAACATCCGGAACATGGCGGTGCGATCAACGTCATGGCTGGCCGCTACGGGCCATATGTCAAATGGGAAAAGATCAACGCCACCCTGCCGCGTGATATGGAGCCGGAAAGTGTGACCATGGAAATCGCGGTGGAGCTGGTCGATGCCAAAGCCGCCAGCAAAGGCAAAAAGAAACCCGCCAAAAAGAAGGCGGCGAAAAAGAAACCGGCGGCCAAGAAAGCCGAATAAGGGCCT
>JAADIC010000044.1 GCA_013151535.1 Alphaproteobacteria bacterium
CGCCCACTGATCCGGTGGCGGTGCTGGGGGTGCTGCGCCAGGCCAATCTGCGCAAATCGCTGGAAACCAAGATCGCTGGCGAAAGCCTGTTCAATGATGGCGTCGGTTATGTGGCCTTTCTGATCCTTGTCGGGATCGCCTTTCCCACCGACGGGGCCGAAAGCGCTGGCCTTACCGAGGTTTTGCGGCTGTTCGGTCAAGAGGTTCTGGGGGGTGCGGCGCTTGGCGCCGGCCTTGGCTGGCTGACCTTTCAGGTGATGAAGCGGATTGACGATTACGCGCTTGAGGTTCTGTTGTCGCTTGGCCTTGCCTTTGGCGGCTATGAACTGGCGGTTTCCTTGCATATGTCCGGCCCGATTATGGCTGTAGTGGCGGGGCTGTTCATTGGTGACGTCGGCATGAAACACGGCATGAGCCAGCAAACCCGCGACTATCTGGATGCGTTCTGGAAGCTGATCGATGAAATCCTGAACGCGGTCCTGTTCCTGATGATCGGCATTGAGGTGATCGCAGTGGCTTTCAGCATGGACGCGCTGGTGGCCGGTATCCTGTCCATCGGCCTGTCACTGGTGGCGCGCCTTGTGGCGGTGTCTGTGCCCGTACTGGTGCTGAAACCTTTCCGCGAGTTTTCGCGTGGCATCATTCCGATCATGACATGGGGTGGCCTCAAGGGCGGGATTTCCGTGGCGCTGGCCCTTTCCCTGCCCGACAGCGAATACAAGCCGATGATACTGGCCGCGACCTATGTGGTGGTGCTGTTCTCGATCATCGTGCAGGGCCTGACAGTCGCCCCCCTGGCCAAGAGGCTGGGCCGCGAGCCGGAGCTGATGTAGGGCATAAAATCGCGGTTCCAAAATCACGGCGGCGCGCGTAAAGTCGCGCCAGAGGGCAAGATTATGACCGACACCATCATTGATCGCTGCGAGGCCAAGGGCCTTAGAATGACCGGCCAGCGCCGGGTCATCGCGCAAGTGATGGAAGATGCCAAGGACCATCCGGACGCCGAAGAAATCTACGCCCGTGCCACGACGATTGACGCGGCGATATCGCTGGCAACGGTATACAGAACGGTTAAACTGTTCGACGAAATCGGCATTCTGGAGCGGCTCGAATTTGGCGATGGCCGTTCGCGCTTTGAAGATGCCGATCGCCCGCATCACGACCACCTGTTTGATCTGCGCACCGGCGAGGTGATTGAGTTCGTCGATCCCGAAATGGAAATCCTGCAAGAAAAGATCGCCCGCAAGCTGGGCTATACCCTCAAGGGCCACAAGATGGAACTGTTCGGGGTTCCGCTTGACAAGGACAGCGACGCCTGATCTGGCTGCGCGGTCTGACATTCAGGAAACAGCATGGAAAATCTGCGCGGCATCGGGCTGATGATCGTGGCCATGGCCGCGTTCACCCTGGCCGATACATTCATCAAACAAGTGTCGGATGCGATCCCTGTCGGTGAAATTCTGACGGTTCTGGGCTTTGGCGGCATGCTGGTGTTTGCGCTTTGGGGCAAATTGGTGGGCCAGACATTGTTCGGGCGCGATTTCTTTTCGCGCCTCAATTTCTTCCGCTCGCTGGGTGAAATCATCGGCACTTTCGGCTTTGTCACTGCCCTTGCGCTGTCACCGATCTCAAGCGCGTCGGCCATCCTGCAAGCCACGCCGCTTGTCATCACCTTAGGCGCGGCTCTGTTCCTGCGCGAGCCCGTCGGCTGGCGACGCTGGAGCGCAAGCCTCGTCGGTTTTATCGGCGTGCTCTTGATCGTACAGCCCGGCATGGCCACATTCGAGCCGGCCTCGTTATTCGCCGTTCTTGGCGTCATCGGCCTGTCAATCCGCGATCTGGCCACAAGGGTCGCGCCCAAATCCATGACCTCGATCCGGCTTGGGGTTTACGGTTTTGCCTCGGTCATTCCCTCCGGGCTATTACTGCTGTGGCTGAACGGCGGCGCGGTTGTGCCAAGCACTACCGAAAGCCTGAGCCTCGCACTCACCATCGCGCTGGCGACCGGCGGCTATTATATGCTGACACTGGCCATGCGCATGGGTGATGTGTCGATCATCGCACCGTTTCGCTATGTGCGCATCCTGTTTGCCATCGCCATCGGCATTCTGGTGTTTGAGGAAAGCATCGACATCTGGATGATCCTCGGTTCCGCCATCGTCATCGCCTCGGGCCTATATACCTTCGCGCGTGAGGGCAAACGGCGCAGTTGAGCGCCCTTTCCTATTGGTGAAATCAGGTCTAAAGACAATTCAAATTCAACCGCCGGATAAGGATCACCCCAATGAGCGCCATCATCGACATCACCGCCCGCGAAATCCTTGACAGCCGGGGCAACCCAACAATCGAGGTCGATGTAACGCTGGAGGACGGCACAATGGGCCGCGCCGCCGTGCCTTCGGGCGCGTCCACCGGGGCGCATGAAGCGGTGGAGCTGCGCGACGGTGATAAATCGCGCTACGGCGGCAAGGGTGTGTTGGGGGCGGTGGATGCAGTCAACGGCGAGATACTCGAAGAACTGGCGGGAGTGGATGCCACCGAGCAGGTGGCAATAGATGCTATGCTGATTGATCTCGATGGCACCCCGAACAAGGCGCGCCTTGGCGCAAACGCCATTCTTGGCGTGTCTTTGGCGGTGGCCAAGGCGGCGGCGGAGTATTCGGCGCAACCGCTTTACCGCTATGTCGGCGGCACCTCGGCGCGTATTTTGCCGGTGCCGATGATGAACATCATCAACGGCGGCGAACATGCCGACAACCCGATCGACATTCAGGAATTCATGATTATGCCGGTGGCGGCGGAAAATATCCGCGAGGCGGTGCGCATGGGCTCGGAAATCTTCCACACCCTGAAGGCGGAGCTGACCGCCGCTGGCCTTAACACCGGTATTGGTGATGAGGGCGGCTTTGCCCCCAACATCAACTCCACCCGGGACGCGCTTGATTTCATTATGAAATCCGTTGAAAAGGCTGGCTATAGGCCGGGTGAGGATATCTATCTGGCGCTTGATTGCGCCGCCACGGAATATTTCGAGAACGGTAAATATAACATGAAAGGCGAAGGCAAGATCCTGTCGCCGGAAGAAAACGCCAGCTATTTGGCGGCGCTGGCCAGTGATTACCCGATCCTCTCGATTGAGGACGGCATGTCCGAAGATGACTGGGACGGTTGGAAAATCCTGACCGATATGATCGGCGACAAGGTGCAACTGGTGGGCGATGATCTGTTCGTCACCAATCCCGTGCGCCTGTCAGACGGCATCCAGCAAGGCTGCGCCAACTCCTTGCTGGTCAAGGTCAACCAGATCGGCACGCTCACGGAAACCCTGGCCGCCGTCGATATGGCCCACCGGGCGGGGTACACTTGCGTCATGTCGCACCGCTCCGGCGAAACCGAAGACGCCACCATTGCCGATCTGGCGGTGGCCACCAATTGCGGCCAGATCAAAACCGGCAGCCTAGCGCGCTCGGACCGGCTGGCCAAATACAACCAGCTCATCCGCATCGAAGAGGGTCTGGGAACGTCGGCAGAATATGCGGGCCACTCGATCCTGCGGTGATTTCCTTTTGGAAAAAATATCCCCAGCGGAGCGAAATCGCACCGTTAGGTGCTCAGGAATAATGACGCGGAACGCGTCCCCGTTTGCACGATCAAGGCTGGCTTAACTGCCCCCCCGTCAAAGGCGTTTTCACACCCGTTGTCATCGGGGCCGACAGCGACAATCCGGCTTTGCAGCGCAGGGCCAGATAGGCGAAAGCCTGCGCCTCGAGCATGTCGCCTTCAAATCCGGCTTGCGTGATATCCACAACTTCG
>JAADIC010000209.1 GCA_013151535.1 Alphaproteobacteria bacterium
GGTGGCGCTGGGGGCGGAAATCATTCCGTTTCAGTCCGAAGTTTTCGGCGCAAGCTATCCCTATGGCAACAAGATCGAGGCGCTGAAGGCCTTGCCCAAGGGTGAGCCGTTCGTGTTTTTTGACACCGATACGCTTATTCTGGACGATCTCTCGCAGGTGCCGTTTGATTTTGCCAAGCCGTCAGCATCAATGAAGCGCGAGGATACCTGGCCGGTGATCGAGCTTTATGGCCCGGGCTACGAGGTGACCTGGAAATCGCTTTATGACAAGTTCGATCTGGATTTCGCCAGCTCGCTGGACCCGGCGCAGCCGGATGAGTATTGGGAGAAATACCTCTATTTCAACGCTGGCTGGTTTTACGGTGCCTGCCCGCATGAATTTGGCGATCTGTTCCTGCGTTACGCGCGTGAAATCCGCGATGATCCACCCAAGGAACTGGTCTGCCAGTCGCTTGATCCGTGGCTCGATCAGGTGGCGCTGCCGCTGGTGATCCATGCGCTGGGCGGCGGGCGCGACGGGTTGCCCAAGGGGATGCTGGATGGCTATGTCTCTTGCCACTGGCGGGTGATGCCGCTCTTGTATGCGCGCGAAAGCGATAGGGTGGTGGAACTGCTGGAACAGGTGGTCGCGCCCAACAAGATCAAGAAGGTGGTCAAGCAATATGACCCGTTCAAGCGGATGATTTACCAGAAACGCGGCCATAGGGTGCGGGCGTTGTTTGATCGTGATAACCTGCCGAAGAAAGAGCAGAAAATGCGCAATATCATCAAATCCAACAAGCTGTGGGTGCGTTAGGGTTCAGCCCCTGCCGGCCTTTTCGTCGATGCCAGACACGCCCTCGCGCCGCTCCAGTTCAGCCAGCACATCAGCAAACGCCACGTCGCGGGCTTCAAGCATCACCAGCAAATGATACAGCACGTCTGCCGCCTCGAATGTCAGGTTTTCGCGGTCGTTCTTGACGGCGGCGATAATCGCCTCAACCGCCTCTTCACCAAATTTTTCCGCTGCCTTTTCAGGGCCTTGCGCCAACAGCTTGGCGGTCCAGGAACTGTCGGGATCAGCCCCCTTGCGCGCCTTGATCGTGGCGACCAGACGTTTCAGAACATCACTCACAGGCGCATCTCCAAACCAGCGTTTTGCATATATTCTTTGGCCTCGCGGATGGTGTAATCGCCAAAATGGAAGATCGAGGCGGCCAGCACCGCGCTGGCATGGCCCTTGGTGACACCTTCAACCAGGTGATCCAGATTGCCAACCCCGCCCGAGGCGATGACCGGAATGCGCACCGCATCCGCAATGGCGCGGGTCAGGGGCAGGTTGAAACCGGCGCGGGTGCCGTCGCGATCCATCGAGGTCAGCAGGATTTCACCCGCGCCCTTTTTTTCCATCTCAAGCGCGAACTGAACCGCATCAATGCCGGTGGCTTGCCGCCCGCCATGGGTGAAAATCTGCCACTTGCCCGGGCTGACGGTTTTGGCGTCAATCGCCACCACGATGCACTGGTTGCCAAACTTGCTGGCTGCCTGCGCGATCACATCAGGATCGGAGACAGCAGCGGAATTGAACGACACCTTGTCGGCCCCCGCCAGCAGCAACGCGCGCACATCATCGGGCGTTCGCACCCCGCCGCCCACCGTGAGCGGCATGAAACATTGCTCGGCTGTGCGGCGCACCACATCAAACATGGTGCCGCGATTTTCCACCGTGGCGGCGATATCGAGAAAACACAGCTCATCCGCCCCCGCCGCGTCGTAAGCCTTGGCGCTTTCCACCGGGTCACCGGCGTCGATCAGATCGACGAAATTGACACCCTTGACCACGCGGCCATCTTTGACGTCAAGGCAGGGAATGATGCGGGTTTTCAGCATTATTGGGCTTCTCTTGCGGTGTCGGGTGGTTTCGCGGGTCTGCATAGCACAGATTTCACAAATGCCCAGATGCGTCGCATCTAACGGCTGTTCAGGAACTCGACCGCCGCCGCCGGATCAATCGCCCCGTCATAAAGCGCGCGCCCCGAAATGGCACCATCCAGCGGCGCACCGCACTCCTTGAGCGCTTGCAGATCGGCCATGGATGACCCCCCGCCGCTGGCAATCACCGGAATGTTGACCGCATTGGCCAGCGCCGCCGTGGCCTTAACATTCGGCCCCTGCATCGCCCCGTCGCGGTTGATGTCAGTGTAAATGATCGCCGCCACACCGGCATCCTCAAACTGGCGTGCCAATGCTGTCACTTCGATATTGGTTTCCTCGGCCCAGCCGTGAGTGGCCACCATGCCGCCGCGCGCATCCAGCCCGACGGCAACCTGCCCCTCAAAGCGACGCGCCGCCTCGCGCACCAGATCGGGGTTTTCAACCGCCACCGTGCCAAGGATCACCCCCCGCGCCAGACCCTTTTCCAGCCAGCTTTCGATGGTGGCCATATCGCGGATGCCACCGCCAAGCTGGGCCGGGATGGTGCAGCGCTCTAAAATCGCTTCGACCGGGGCCGCATTGACCGGCGCACCCGCGAATGCGCCGTTCAGATCAACCAGATGCAGCCATTCACAGCCCGCCGCCTCAAACGCCGCCGCTTGCGCTGCGGGGTCGTCATTAAACACCGTGGCGGCGTTCATGTCGCCCTTCAGCAGGCGCACACAATTGCCGTCTTTCAGGTCAATGGCGGGGTAAAGGATCATGGCACAAACTCCGGCTGTTATTGCTGTGCCGTGTTAATCATATGGCTGAACGATTGCCAAGGTGACAGGCTGACCCCAAGGAAAGGCTTGCCTAAACGCCTGATTCGCCCCACAATTGGTGGGGTAATAAGGGAGAGTACAATGAAAAAAGTTCTATTTGCACTGGCAATGATCGTAGCCGGGCCGGCGATGGCCGATCCGGTTGAAGGCATTTGGCAGACCGAGGTTGATGATGGCTCGTATGCCTATATCACCATGTCACCCTGTGGGCCGAATTTCTGCGGCGTGATTTCGCAGACATTTGACGACACCGGTGAATACCAGTCGCCCAATCTGGGCAAGACGCTGGTGATCGACATGGCGGCCAAAGGCAACAACCAATATCGTGGTGATGTCTGGCGTCCGTCAAATGACAAGATCTATATCGGCAAGATCGAGCTTGACGGCGATACGTTATACCTGCGCGGCTGTGTCGCCGGTGGGTTGCTGTGTTCCAAGCAGACCTGGACGCGGCTCGTCAACTAACGCCTTAAGGTCGCCATTTCAGAAAATTGCCAATCAGCCGCAAGCCGGTTGACTGGCTTTTCTCGGGGTGGAACTGGGTGCCGATAATATTATCGCGCGCCACGATGGCGGTAACTTCACCGCCGTAATCGCAATGGGCCAACCGTTGCGACACGTCGCTTGCCGCCAGATGATAGGAATGCACGAAATAGGCGTGATCGCCGGTTTTGAGGCCCTCCAGCACTGGATGCGGTGCATCGATCACCAGATCGTTCCAGCCCATATGCGGGATTTTCAGGCTTGGATCGGTTGGAGCCATAGCCACGACCTCGCCCTTGATCCAGTCGAACCCCTTTGTATTCAGCCCATGCTCCAGCCCGCGTGTCGCCATCAGTTGCATGCCGACGCAGATGCCCAGAAACGGCACGCCGCGCCGGATTACCGCCTCTTCAATCGCGGCAAACAAGCCGTCATAACCATCAAGCCCGGCGCGACAATCGGCAAATGCGCCGACCCCGGGCAGCACAATCCGGTCGGCCTTGGCGATTGCATCGGGGTCCGAGGACACCGCAATCACGCCACCATCGACCTCAAGCGCCATGCGCTGAAAACTTTTTTCGGCGGAATGCAGGTTGCCGCTGTCGTAATCGACGATAATCGTGCGCAACTTACAGCGTTCCTTTGGTCGACGGGATCGCATCGGATTTGCGCGCATCAACTTCAAGCGCCACGCGCAAGGCACGGGCCACGGATTTGAACGCGGCTTCGGCAATATGGTGGCTGTTGAACCCGGCCAGTTTTTCCACATGCAGCGTGATGCCGCCATTCATCGCGAACGCGGTGAAAAACTCGCGCACCAGTTCGGTGTCAAACTGGCCGATCTTCGGCGTCGGCAGATCAAGGTTGTAAACCAGAAACGGCCTTCCCGACAGATCAAGGGCTGTGCGCACCAAAGCCTCGTCCATCGGCAACAGGCACGAGCCATAGCGCGTGATACCCTTTTTGTCGCCAAGCGCTTGGGTTAAAGCCTGCCCCAGCGCGATGCCCACATCTTCGACCGTGTGGTGGTCATCAATATGCAAATCGCCCGACGCGCGGATTTTCATATCCATCAGCGAATGGCGCGCCAACTGGTCCAGCATATGGTCAAAAAACCCGATGCCGGTCTGGTTGTCATAAAGACCGGTTCCGTCGAGATTGATCTCAACCGAAATCTCGGTTTCCGCGGTTTTGCGGCTGATACTGGCCTTGCGCATCCCGTTGCCTTTCTGGGTTTGCTGTTCACGGCCTTATAAGCGGGTTGGTGGCGGTTTGGAAACCCTGTTGAAGCGGCGTTCAAAGCGGCGGGAACCTGCCACAAGTCGCGGGAATCGCAGAAATTCCTTGCCAATAGCCGCCATTTCAGGGATTTGGACCTTCAATTGGTAAAAACAGCGGACCCAGACGTGGCAAAACCGAAAACCCAAGGGCATATCCCCGATCTGACAATTGTGGTTCCAACCTTCAACGAGCGCGAGAATATTCGCCCGCTGGTGGCGCTGCTGGAAGCGGCGTTAAGCGATGTCGCCTGGGAGGTTGTGTTCGTCGATGACGACAGCCCCGATGGCACCGCCAAAGAGGTGCGCGCGCTGGGCCGCGAGAAATCTTATGTACGCGTGGTTCACCGGATTGGTCGCCGTGGTCTGGCGGGTGCTTGTATCGAGGGCGTGCTGTCCAGCGTTGCCCCCATCGTCGCAGTGATGGATGCGGATTTGCAGCATGATGAAACCCGGCTGCCGGTGATGCTGGGCGAGTTTCGCAAAGACCAAACTGTCGATCTGGTGATCTGCTCGCGCAATGTCGAGGATGGCTCCAGCGGCACCGGGCTGTCGGCGTTTCGCAAATGGGGCAGCGATCTGGCGACATCCATGGCGCGCCGGGCTTTGAAAATCACCGCCACTGACCCGATGAGCGGGTTTTTCATGGTCAAACGCGAAAGTTTCAACACCGTGGTTCTGAGCCTGCAACAGCAGGGCTTCAAAATCCTGGCCGACATGCTGTCCGCCAGCAAAGGTGCATGGAATATCCGCGAGGTTGGTTACACCTTTCGCGAGCGTCAGTTCGGCGAAAGCAAGATGGATAGCGCGGTGACGGTCGAGTTCCTGAGCCTGCTTGCGGTGCGCATGACCGGCGGGCTGGTGTCGATCCGGTTCATCCTGTTCATGATCGTCGGCCTCAGCGGGCTGGCGGTTGATCTGCTGGTGCTGAAAGGCCTGCTGGCCACGGTGATCGGCACGTTCTGGGTGGCAAAAACCGTGTCGGTAATCGCTGCTATGACCTCGAATTTCGTGCTCAACAACTCGTTAACCTATCGCGACCGGTCTTTACGCGGCGCGGCGTTCTTTCGCGGCTTGCTGTCGTTCTATGCGGTTTGCGCAGTCGGGGCGGTGGCCAATGTCAGCGTCGCCAGCGCCGTGTTCGGGGTTTTGAACTCGCAATATGTGCTGCTGGCCGGATTTACCGGCGCACTTGTCGGGGCGTTGTGGAACTTTGTCGCCTCGTCGCTTGTGACCTGGAAGGCTTAAGATCATGGGCGCGCGCATTTGGGAGATGTCGGATCCTGACAACCTGACACCTGAAAAAGAGCGCGCCATCCTGTGGCGGGTCATCATCATCGCACTGCTGTTCAAGCTGGCGATCAGCCTCATTCTGCCGCTGGGGCTGGACGAGGCTTACGCCATCGCGGTGGCGCGTGAATATTCCCTCAGCTTCTTTGACCATCCGCCGATCAGCTTCTGGGCGCCGGTTGCCGTGGCCGACCTGCTGGGCTTTGAAAACCGTTTCGTGTTTCGCCTACCGTTTCTGGTGACCGGCGTGATAACTACGGGTCTGATGTATCTGATAGGCCGCGAAGTTGGTGGCAATCGCGCCGGGGTCTTGAG
>JAADIC010000024.1 GCA_013151535.1 Alphaproteobacteria bacterium
GCTAGCGGGCTAGCGCAATGGTTGACCCGATGACACTTGAATTGAAGCTGGCCCTGTTGGCGGTGTTCGCGCAGGTGGCGCTGACATTTTATGCGGTTTTTCGCATGGGTGTGGTGCGCTTGAACGCGATCAAGGTGAACAAAATCCCGCTGGGCGATGTGGCGCTAAGTTCGACCAGCTATCCCAAAGATGCGTTGAAACACGGCAACAATCTGGACAACCAGTTCCAGTTTCCGGTGTTGCTTTACACGGCGGTGCTGTTTGCGATCACGCTTGAGGCGGTGAGCATGGCGTTCTCGCTGGCTTGTATCGGTTTTGTGATCACAAGATTTGCGCATCGGTTTGTGCAAGTGACCAGAAACGATGTGCGTTTGCGATTCACGCTGTTTCTGCTTGGAGTCATCATTCTGGCCATCGCCTGGCTGATCCTTGGCTTGGATGTGATCACAAAAATTTAGTCACGCAATATCAGTAATATATATCCCATAGTTGATGTAAAAAATATGACCCCATCCGCAAGATACGCAGCCGGTATCCATATTCTGGATCAAATCCTTACCGGCAACGCTGCCGAGAAGGTTCTGACAAACTGGGCCCGGCGCAACCGCTTTGCCGGTTCGGGTGATCGGGCCGCGATCCGTGATCTGGTGTTTGATGTATTGCGCAAGCGGCGATCCTGCGGGGCGGCGGGCGGTGGTGAAACCGGGCGCGGCCTTGTTCTGGGCTATCTGCGGCTGTCGGGCATTGACGCGGCTGCGGTTTTCACCGCCAAAGGCTACGCCGCGGCGAAACTGACGGCTGCGGAGCGGGCGCATACATTCAACCCGCAAGACTGGCCCCAACCTGTCCGCCTTGACTACCCCGACTGGCTGGAGCCTGATTTGCAGGCCTCGCTTGGTGATGATCTTGCCCCGGTCATGGCCCTGATGCGCGACCGTGCGGGCGTGTTTCTGCGGGTCAATCCGGCCAGAACCGATAGGGAGGGTGCCATCCGCGCGCTGGCCTACGACACCATCACCGCCAAGCCGCATCCGCTTGCCCCTTATGCGCTGGAGGTGCTTGAAAACCCGCGCCGTATCGCCGCCAGTCAGGCCTTTCTGAAAGGTTTGGTCGAGGTGCAGGACGCCGCCTCGCAAGCCATTGTCGCCGAGATGCCGGTGCCTCAAACCGGGAAAATCCTTGATTATTGCGCTGGTGGCGGCGGCAAAACCCTTGCCATGGCCGCCACCAGCCGCGCCGGTTTCTTTGCCCATGACGCCAATCAGGCGCGCATGCTTGATCTGCCCAAACGCGCCGCGCGGGCGGGGGTGAAGGTGACGTGCCTTGAAAGCAACGCGCTGCGCCGTCACGCCCCCTATGATCTGGTGTTTTGCGATGTGCCCTGTTCCGGCAGCGGCGCGTGGCGGCGCAGCCCGGCGGCAAAATGGGCGTTCAGCCGCGAAAAGCTGGCGCAATTGCGGGCGCTTCAGCAGGAAATCCTGCAACAGGCGGCCGGTTTGGTGGCCACAGGCGGTGTGCTGGTCTATGCCACTTGTTCGATGCTAAAGATCGAGAATGGCGCACAGGTTGACGGCTTTCTGGCCGAAAACCCGGATTTCAGCCTTGAACTTTGCCGCCAATTCACCCCGCTTGACGGGGCGGATGGCCTGTTTGGTGCTGCATTAAGGCGTTCATAGCCTTCTGGACACAACTATAAGATGTGGTTAACCTGATCGTAACCATCACCGGTGAAATACTGTCGCGGGGGGATTCGCACATCTGCGCCCCACCGGATCAGGAACCGGATCAGGAGAGGCCATGACCCTAGTCGATACTCATAGCCCGGATGTGGGCCAGCGCCTTGTTCTGCGGCTCTGGGTGTTCGTGTGGATCGGTCTGGGCCTGCTGATCCCCGGCCTGCTGATCCAGAATACAACGGTGTCGCTTGGCTTCACCATTTCCAGCACCACGTTTTTCGCGGTGGCGCTGGTGGTGATGGGGATCAACCGGCGCTATCTGGCCTCGAGCGCGCATTTTCACGCGTCGCTTGATGTTTTCGTTCACAATGATGCCGCACCAACGTTTTTTGTCAGTGATGATGGCGAGATCACCTATCTGAACCACGCCGCCATTGCGCGGTTTGGCGATGCCTTGCACAAATCTCTGGTGATGGTGCTATCGGATTATTCAGCCAACCCGGTCAATGTGATTTTCCGGCTGCAAAACAAGGCCCGCAAAGCCCGCGCCGCTTCCGAGGATATCGTCACCGATCAGGGCCATATGCGCCTGTCGACCCATTTCATCGGCCCCAAGGGCTTCATTTGGCGGCTGGAGGATTTGGTGGAACATCAAAGCGACGGCACGGCGGCGCTGGAAACCATGATGCCGATGCTACTGGCCAATAGTGCGGGCAAGGTGCTTGAACTCAACCGGGCATTTCGCAATCTGACCGGGCGCAAGGTCGATCATCTTGACCAGTTGTTTCAATCGCTTCCGGTGCATAATGGCACATATCAGGAGATCGCCACCAAATCCGGCCTGACATCCATGCGGCTGCAATTGCTGACACGGCCAAACGGGCAGGTTGAGTATTATTTTGAAGTCGGTGCCAGCCAAACCCCCTCGCTTTTTGATGAGCTGCCGGTGGCGATGCTGCAACTCTCGCCGCTGGGCGAGGTGCAATCGGCCAACCGGCTGGCGCGTCAATTGCTGGGCGATGTGCTGAAACCAAAGGCGCGGCTGGGTGATCTGGTGCGGGGGCTGGGCCGCTCGGTTGGCGATTGGCTTGATGATGCGGTGGCCGGACGGGTGCTGAACAAGCCCGAGGTTGTGCAGGTCAACGACAACAAACAGGACCGGTTCCTGCAAATCACCCTTGCCCGCAGCGAGGGTCAGACAAATGGTGATCTCATTGCCGTGCTGAATGACGCGACCGAATTGAAAACCCTGGAGGCGCAATTCGTGCAAAGCCAGAAGATGCAGGCGATTGGTCAGTTGGCGGGCGGCGTGGCACATGATTTCAACAATCTTTTAACAGCAATTTCAGGCTATTGCGACCTGTTGTTGCTGCGCCACGATGAGGGCGATCCAGATTATGGTGACCTGATGCAGATCACCCAGAACGCCAATCGCGCCGCCTCGCTGGTCAACCAGTTACTGGCGTTTTCGCGCAAGCAGAACCTGCAACCAGAGACGCTCGATCTGCCGGATATTGTGTCGGAGCTGACCCATCTTTTGAACCGGTTGCTGGGCGAAAAAGTGACATTAACCGTCAAAACCGGCCACGACCTGCCGCAAATCCGGGCTGACAAACGCCAGTTGGAGCAGGTTTTGATGAACCTCGTGGTCAACGCGCGCGATGCCATGACCGAGGGCGGCGAGGTGGTGCTGGAAACCGGGCGGCTGGAGCTGGCGCAGGATTTTGAGCGCGACCGGGCTTTGGTGGTCGCCGGAACCTATCTGTCGATCAAGGTCACGGATCGGGGCACCGGCATTGCCGAAAACCGGCTCAGCAAGATTTTTGAGCCGTTCTATACCACCAAGAAAACCGGCGAGGGTACGGGTTTGGGCCTGTCGATGGTTTACGGCATCATCAAGCAATCCGGCGGCTTCATATTCGTGGATTCGGTTATCGGGCAGGGCACCAGTTTTGAGATCATGTTGCCGGCCTTTGAGCGGGTGGAAACATCCAAGGTTGAGGCGATTGCGCCCCCAGCGGAAAAACTGGCCGCCCCGGCGAAAGAGGGCGGCGTCATTCTGCTGGTCGAAGACGAGGCCCCGGTGCGGGCCTTTGCGGCGCGCGCCCTGAAAATGCGCGGCTATACGGTGCT
>JAADIC010000312.1 GCA_013151535.1 Alphaproteobacteria bacterium
GCGTAATCGCCCCCAGCAACCTCCGGTCCGTGCGCCGGATCAGAAACAGCGGCATGCCTGCACCGGACAGCACCGACCGCTGGGCCGCATAAACCCGCGTTGAAAACGATTTGCGGCTCAGATGGTCGCGCGACCATGTGGGCTCCCACGGCTTCAGAAAACCGGCGCTGACCTGGCGCAACCGCACCCATTCGGCGTGATCCGCGGCCTTGGGCAGGCGCAAGGTCATGCGATTGGTTTCAATCGCAACCTGTTTGCGCCGCGCAAAAATCATGCCGCCAAACGGGCCTGAAGCGTGGCCAGATCGGGTGCGCCCTCGACCGGCCCATAAAGCGCCATGGACGCTTTGCCCGCGCCACACAGAGAGGCTGCGAAATCAGCCACTTTGGGCGCAGTCACCGCCTCGATCTTGTCAACAACCTCTTCAAGGCTGGGCACGCGGTTCCAGATCGCAACCATCCGCGCCAGCCGTTCACAGCGCGAGGCCGGGCTTTCCAGCCCCATCAGCATCCCCGCCTTAAGCTGGGTGCGGGCGCGGGCCACCTCGACCTCGGACATATCGTTCGCCGAACGGCGCAGCTCATCAATGCAAAGCTCGGCCAACCCGCCCACATCATCGCCCGAGGTGCCGGAATAAATCGTCATCATGCCGGTATCGGCGAATGAACCGGCCTGAGCGAAAATCGAATAACACAGCCCGCGCTTTTCACGGGCCTCCTGAAACAGCCGCGAGGACATGCCGCCGCCCAGAACCATCGAAAATATCTGCGAGGTGTAGACCGAGGCATCCCGATACCCCGGGGCCTCGAATGCCAGCGTGAAATGCGCCTGTTCAAGGTCTTTCACCGCGCGATGTTCGCCGCTTTGAAACACCGCCGGTTCCGGCACCTGCACATGGCGCGCCGTCAGCCCGCCAAACAACCGCTCGGCCTCGGCCACCAATATGTCGTGATCCACCGCACCAGCCGCCGCCAGTATCATCTGGTCGGGACCATAATACTGGCCAACGAAACGCGAAAGATCGTTCCGCGCAAAGGTCTTCACCCGCTCGCTTGGCCCCAGAATCGTCCGCCCCAGGGCTTGCTTGGGATAAGAAACCGCCTGCAACCAGTCAAAAACCACATCATCCGGCGTATCCAGCGACTGGCCGATTTCCTGCAATATCACGCCGCGCTCGATCTCGATTTCGCGCGGATCAAACGTCGGGTTCAGCAGAATATCCGAAATCACATCCAGCGCCAGCGGCACATCATCCTCGAGCACCCGCGCGTAATAAGCGGTCATTTCGCGGCTGGTATAGGCGTTCAGATAGCCGCCCACATCTTCCAGCGCCTCGGCGATATCAAGGGCTGAGCGCCGCTTCGTACCCTTGAAGGCCATATGCTCCAGAAAATGCGCGATACCGTTTTGCTCAACCGCTTCATGGCGGCCACCCGCGTTGACCCAGATCCCGATCGAGGCGGATTTAAGCCCCGCCATATGCTCGGTGACAATGCGAAACCCGTTTCCGAGAGTGTGAAACTGAACGCTCAAACCTGCACCTCTTTCAGGATAATCGCCTTGATCGCTTCAAGGTCATTTGCCACCCGCGTGACCTTTTCGGGGCGCTCAAACAGATCGGCCATATGGGGCGGCAATTGGGGCCGCACACCACATGCCGCCTCAACCGCGTCGGGAAACTTGGCCGCATGAGCGGTGGCCAGCGTAATCATCGGCACCCGGCCCAGGATGCGTTTATCCGCCGCCACCTTGATGCCAACCGCGGTGTGCGGGCACACAACCTCGCCGGTCATCTGGCGCACGGTCGCAATCGCAGCTTTGGTTTCATCTTCGGAACATTCACCGCTGTCAAACTCCATCCGCAAGCGATCCAGCGCCCCTTGCGACAGGGTGAAACCGCCCTCGCCCAGCTCATTCATCAACTGCGCCACCGCCGCCCCTTCGCGGTCATAGACCTCGAACAAAGCCCGCTCGAAATTCGAGCTGACCTGAATATCCATCGACGGGCTGATCGACGGTTCAACCCCCTCTTTGGCGTAAGTCCCGGTTTGCAAGGTGCGGTGCAGAATGTTGTTCTGGTTGGTGGCGATAATCAGCCGGTCTATCGGCAGGCCCATGCGCCGCGCCACATAACCGGCGAAAATATCGCCGAAGTTACCCGTCGGCACGGTGAAGCTGACCTTGCGATAAGGCGCGCCCAGCGACACCGCCGAGGTGAAATAATACACCACCTGCGCCAGCACCCGCGCCCAGTTGATCGAATTGACACCGGCCAACCGCACGCCATCGCGAAACTCAAAATCGTTGAACATGTCTTTCAGCAGCGCTTGGCAGTCGTCAAAATCGCCATCCACCGACAGAGCATGGATATTATCCGCATCCGGTGTGGTCATCTGGCGGCGCTGCACCTCGGACACCCGCCCGGTCGGGAACATGATGAACACATCGACCCCGTCCAGCCCCTTGAAAGCCTCTATCGCGGCAGAGCCGGTATCGCCCGAGGTCGCACCAACGATTGTCACCCGCTCGCCGCGTCGTTTCAGGACCGCCTGAAACATCTGGCCAATCAACTGCATGGCCACATCCTTGAAGGCCAGCGTCGGGCCGTGATGCAGTTCCAGCAGGAAATCGTTTTCGCCGATCTGTACCAGAGGGCAGCGCGCCTCGTGATCGAAACCGGCGTAAGCGCGGTTCAGAATGTCGCGGAATTCCGCATCGGTAAACGTATCGCCGATAAACGGCTTCATCACTTCAAACGCCACATCCTCGTAACGCATACCGGCAAAACCGGCGATCTGGTCGTCGCTCAATTGCGGCCAGTATTCGGGCACATAAAGCCCGCCATCGCGCGCCAATCCGCTCAGCATCGCGTCTTCAAAGGAAAGGATCGGGGCCTGACCCCGGGTCGAGACGTATTTCATCGTCAATTCGCCTTTAATAATCTTTGCCACGCCTGATACGCCAAAGCCAATAGCCTGTCATCCCAAACCAGCCAAGTGCCATCAATAACCATGTAATCGCATATTGCAGATGGGTGTTTGAGATATCGGCCGAGTTCACCGGCCAGGGTGAGATCGCCGTCTCCCCCTTGGGCAACCGGCGCAGAACCACCAATATCGGTGCGCTGTTGAAATATTTTGCCATAACCGGCAAATCACGGGCAAACCATGTGTTGGTTTCAAGGTTCGGATCAGGCGTGAAACTGGGATCAACCTCGTTTGGCCACAACAAATTGCCGACAATCACATCGCCCGGGGCGCCGCGCGCCTCGTCCTTTCGGGTCTGGCGCACAAAGCCGCGATCAACAAGGATCACGCGGTTTTCGGTTTGAAAGGGCGAGATCACCCGATAGCCAGCACCACGATCCATGCTGCTGGTAAAGACATGGATTTCCCCCGGCAAAAACTGCCCCACCACTCTGACCGCAAGATATTCATCGCCCGCCTCGCTTGGTGCCTCGGGCAAAGCCACGGGCGGCAACGCGATACGCGCGTCAATCTCGGCCAGAACACCGTCTTTCCACGCCATGCGTTGCAATTGCCAAACGCCAAGGCTCAGCAATATGGCGGTGCCGACAAGGCCAAATACCAAAGGCGCTATCATCCGCCGCATCATTACGTCCCTCCAAAGAACAGGGGCGCGATACTGACCGCGCCCCCTTGACCTTATTTTTCCGGCGAATACGCGCGCCCAAAGCGTTACCCTTTAGCCGCCCCAGACATAAATCGCGGCGAACAGAAACAGCCAGACCACATCCACAAAGTGCCAGTACCAGGCGGCGGCCTCCATCCAGATGATTCTCGGGCGTCATTTGGCCCTTGATGGCGCGGATCATGATGACGGTCAGAAAGATCGTACCGATCAGAACATGGAAGCCATGAAAGCCGGTCGCCATGAAGAAGGTGCCGCCATAGATATTGCCAGAAAAGCCGAACGCCGCCTCGCTGTATTCAAAGGCTTGAAAGCCGGTGAACATCACACCCAACAGGATCGCCAGAATAAGGCCGTTGACCAGATCCTTGCGGTTGTTTTCATGCGAGATCGCGTGATGCGCCCATGTGGCCGCCGCCCCCGAGCACAGCAGGATCAGCGTGTTTATCAGCGGCAAATGCCACGCATCGAAGGTTTCGATCCCGACCGGAGGCCAAACACCATCGATGGCGGGCGAGCCTTCGGTCATCGGATAAAGCGCGTGTTTGAAGAAGTTCCAGAACCAGGCCACAAAGAACATGATTTCCGACATGATGAACATAATCATGCCATAACGCAGACCGA
>JAADIC010000149.1:0-1317 GCA_013151535.1 Alphaproteobacteria bacterium
AGCAAATTGGCAACGAGCGAGGGGATAAACACCGTCTTGCCCGCCCGCGACAGCCCGGTCACACCAAGGCGCACCACCGGCTCGAACAACGCCCGACGGGTACGCGCCGCCGCATCCTCGACGCTGCGCGCCACACCATCTGCAATATCACCAAGCCCCAATGTCCGGCCTTTCCTGCAAGTCCTTTCATATTTAAGGCAAACACCCCAAATTGATAGAGACCATCCTGTATCTTTGTTCCACAAATATCCCGGGGGTGCGGGGGCTGGCCCCCGCGTAGATTGCACTTAACAGCACTTGGCAAACAAAGCCGCCCATTGTATCGCATCAAAATGCCCAGATACGCCCTGAAAATCGAATACCACGGCGCGCCGTTTTGCGGCTGGCAACGCCAAGCCGATCACCCCAGCGTGCAGCAGGCGCTGGAAGAAGCTTTGCGCAAACTTGATCCGCAGGGGCCTTCCATCGCCGCCGCCGGTCGCACGGATACCGGCGTTCACGCCACCAGCCAAATCGCCCATGTCGATATGACGCGCGCGTGGGAGCCGTTTCGCCTGTCTGAAGCGCTCAATCACCACCTGAAACCGGCCCCCGTCGCCATCCTTGAGGCCGCCCTCGCCCCGCCCGATTTCCACGCGCGGTTCTCGGCCCGCAAACGCCATTACCTGTTCCGCCTGCAATCGCGCCGCGCACCTCTGACCCATGACAAGGGGCTGGTCTGGCAAATCAAACACGAACTGAACCTTGAGGCCATGAGGCAGGCCGCCGCCCACCTGATCGGCAAACACGATTTCACCACCTTTCGCGCCACCCATTGCCAAGCCAAGTCGCCCGTCAAAACCCTGGACCGGATCGCGATCACCGCCCGCCCCATCCCTTACGGCACCGAGTACCGGTTTGAACTTAGCGCGCGCTCATTTCTGCACAATCAGGTGCGCTCCATCGTCGGCTCACTGGAACATGTGGGTGCTGGCGCGTGGCCGCCCGAGCGGATGAAAACCGCGCTTGAGGCCAAAGATCGCGCCGCTTGTGGCACGGTCTGCCCGCCGCACGGGCTCTATCTGGCGGGTGTCGATTATCCCGATGATCCGTTCAGCGAGGGGGGCGGGAACGCCCCGATCAGCCGCACCTGATCTTGCAGGAACAGCGCGGCGCAACAGATTTGCCCCGCAGCCAACATCGCCTGCGCCACAGCTTCCCCCGCCGCCAAGGCCGCGCTGACCTCGCGCTCTGATAACACCCCCACCGCCACTGTCACCAGCCGCGCACCAAGGTCGCTGTCAGGCTGCAACTCATCAGCCCGCTGGCGCGTGATCG
>JAADIC010000149.1:1375-5139 GCA_013151535.1 Alphaproteobacteria bacterium
ATCGCGCGCCAAAACCGCAACCGTATCGGCAATACCCAGCGAATGGCTGCGCCCGCGCCAGCCGGAACTGGCCAAGCCCCGCGCGGGCTGATCGGCCATCATCGTCACTTGACCAAATCCGGCAATCGCTGCTTCCAGCGCCTGCCCATCACTCAGATAAATTGAAATATCACCACCATTGTTAACGTAAGCGCGCTCCAATGACAGCCCCGCGCACATAGCCGCACAAACCTCATCCGCCACCGCCCCCGCCACGGCGGCCATCGGGGTCACAAACACCTCAAACGGCGCAACCGCGCGGGCCATGCGCTGCGCAGTCGAACCCTCGGGCAATACTTGCCCCAAAGGTGCGCGCAGCAGGTCAAGCTCGCAAACCAACTCCTCCAAAATCGTCTGAAATCGCGCCTCGGCCTGCACCAAAGCCTGCGCCTGATCGCGCCCCCAAGCCTGAACGATCAAGTCAATCGGCCCGTGGTTCAGATGCAACCTTCGTGCGTCCAGCATACACGCAACCGGCCCTTGCATCACTTCCGACCCCAGAGGATATCACCCTTTTCCGGCGCAATTGCACGGTTCAAGCTGCCATATTCTCCGCCGCTTTCCAGCACATCCTGAACCGAGCGAATGGCGTCGGTATGCCCGCCCAAACGCGCATAATCCGCCCGCGACATGGCGAATTCCAGCGGCGCAACAATCGCCGGTGTCGGCACATATCCGAACGAGGCTTCCGGCATCGCCAGCACATCAACCATCAGGGTAATGCCCCCCCCGGGCCAAACAAAAACCGGCGCACCACCGCAAGTCACACGGGTGTCCGTTGCGCGAACCGAGCGGGTCAGCTTCACCGGATTTTGCGTGACACCAGCGCGCAACGAGCCACCCGCCCCCGCCATGAACAGCACCGAACACAGGGCCGGTTCGCAGTTTTCCTCGATCAATTGCACGGATTGGAGCAGCGCATCAGGCAACTCCATCCTGACGGGCCGCAAATCCGCATCCAGCTCGAAATACGCAAACTGCTCGCCGGTGGTCGAAACCATCAACAGCCGCAACCCTTGCCGCGCGCCCTTTTTGGCGTTCCACGGCCCCAGAATGGCCAAAGGATCACTGATATCGGTGCCACCCCAGCCAAGGCCGGGCTGCGCCACCTGAAAATACCGCCCCGGGGTCGAGCGCCGCCCAAGGATCTTGATCCCCGTGCCCTCCCAACCCAGAACCTTGCCCGCCTGATGCTCGCTGACCACGCCAGTGATATGGTCATCCACCACCACCACCTCATCAACCAGGCCACGCCACTGACTGGCGAACATACCAATCGTGGCCGAACCGCAGCCAACCCGCATCCGCTGTTCCTGCTGGCCATCGACAATCGGCGCGCGCCCCGCCTGCACCACCACGATTGAACCATCGTCAACGCTCAACTCCACCGCCGCGCGGTTACAGAGGTTCATCAGCGCATCACAGGTCTTGCGCCCCTCGGCCTTCGTGCCCCCCGTCAAATGATCGACCCCGCCAAGCGACAGCATCTGGCTGCCATATTCACCGGTGGTCACATGGCCAATCACCTCGCCCTCGCTGCGCACAATTGCGCCCTCAACGCCCAGATGCCGGTCGGTATCGATCTTCACCTTGACGCCGCAATAAGAATAAATCGCCTCGGTCACCACGGTGACCATATCCACGCCCGCAACCTGTTGCGACACGATAAACGGTGCTGGTTTGTAATCGGGATAGGTGGTGCCAGCCCCGATCGCGGTCACGAAACCCTTACCGTTATCCACCAGCCCGCCATCCCAATCGGCGGCCAGAAACGGCTTGATCTCATCCCCCGCAGCGATGCGCGCATCCAGTATCGTCAGGGGATCAACCCGAATGATCCGCCCACCCTCATTGGCATAACGATCACAGGCCCCCGCCCGCCCTTCGGCCACAAAACACATGACGGGGCAGGCATCGCAGCGGATTTTATCTGGACGCGGCTCAGCCATTTTGCGCCGCCCTGATCCCGGCCAAAACCCGATAAGGCAGCGCCGGAACCTGCGTCAACCGCGCGCCCGAAGCATGGCGGATCGCGTTCAAAATCGCCGGCGCGGTCGGGATCAGCACATGTTCGCCCAACCCGCGTGCGCCAAACGGCCCTTCAGGCTCGGGCTTTTCGATAAAGATCGAGGTCACGTCCGGCATATCGCCCATCGTAGGTATCAGATAATCGTGCAGATTTTCGGTGCGTCCGGGGATATATTCCTCCATCAAAGCCATGCCTAGCCCTTGTGCAACCCCGCCTTCAACCTGCCCTTCAGCCAGCAGCGGGTTGATGGTTCTACCCAGATCATGGGCGGCAATCAGGCGCAGAACCTTGACCGTACCAAGGCGCATATCCACCGAAACCTCGGCCAGATGCGCCCCAAAGCCGTAAACCGCATAGGGGTTGCCTTGCCCGTTTTCATCCAGCGGCGTGGTCGGCGGATCATAGGTTTCTTCAACCGAAATCGCATAGCCCAGCGCGTCGGGCTGCATGCTCGAAACCATGTGCCGCCAATCGCCGCCGCCTGAATTGCTCAGCCGGTCGATCTTGTCGCGCAAGGCCCGCCCCGCCTTTTCAGCCGCACGCCCGGTCACAAATGTCTGGCGCGAGGCCGAGGTTTTACCGCAATCCGGCGTCAGCGCCGTATCAGGGCCAATCAGATCGATATCCGCCATCGCCAGCCCCGCCGCATCGGCGAAAATCTGGGTGATGACGGTGTTGGAACCCTGGCCGATATCGGTCGCCCCCTGATGCAGAATCACCCGACCATCCGGCGTAACCCCTGCACGAATGGTTGACGGGTTCGGCAGCCCGGTATTGCCGCAGCCATACCAGCACGAGGCCACACCGATGCCGCGTTTCATATGGGCATTTTCAGCGTTAAACGCCGCAATTTCACCCCGCATCACATCCCAATGGGGTCGCAACGCCGCCAGACATTCACCAATGCCGGTCGATTTTATCACCTGCCCGAACGTGGCTTTATCCCCGTCTTGCAAGGCATTAATCTGGCGGAATGCCAGCCGATCCATGCCGCAAGCCGCCGCCAGATCGTCATACAGAACCTCTTGCGCAATCGCGGCCTGTGGCACGCCAAATCCGCGAAACGCACCCGAAGTTGGCCCGTTGGTATGCACCGCCCGCGCCTGCGCATCATAATTCGGCGTGCGGTACGGCCCCGAGGCATGCACCGGCACCCGCCCGGCCACGGTCGGCCCCCAACTGGCGTAAGCGCCGGTGTTGAAATCGCCGCGATAACGTAATGCGGTGATATGGCCGTCCTTGTCACAGCCCGCCTGCGCGGTTGCCGTTGAAGGATGGCGCTTGGTGGTCGAGGTCATGGATTCACCGCGACTGTAAACCATCCGGCAAGGCCTGCCCGTCACCAGCGCCGCCAAGCCGATCAAGGGCTGCAACGAGATATCGAGTTTCGCGCCAAAACCACCGCCCGTGGCCGACGGAATGATCCGCACATTGGCCTGCTCCAGCCCCAGAACCTTGGCGGTTTCGATCTGGTCCAACACCGGAGCCTGAGTGCAGGCCTGAATGGTCAGAACATCGCCATCCATCCACGCGATACCGGCCTCAGGCTCGATATAGGCATGCTCCACATAGGCGGTTTTGACCAGCACTTCTGCGGTGAAATCCGCCACCTTCAGGGCCGCGTCCACATTGCCGCAGCGCACAATACCTGTGGTCAGATGGTTCGCTGGCCGCCCCGCATGCAGTTGCGGCGCGC
>JAADIC010000366.1 GCA_013151535.1 Alphaproteobacteria bacterium
ATTTCGCCATCGCGCTGGGCCTGAATTTCGCCTTTGTCAAAGGTGCGCTGGGCCTGTGGCGGCGTGACGAAGAAACCGCGGGGCTGGACAGCTACAAAGAGGAAAAGCGTTTCTTCCGTCTGTCGCTGTTTTATCTGTTCGGCCTGTTTGTCGGGCTGTTGCTGGAAGTGCCATTGGGCTATTTCGGCCTGTCCTGAGGGCGGCACAACTTTTTGTGCGGGGCGTTGCAACCCCGCCATAACCCCCTAGATTGAGAAGGGTATATCAATCTAGGAGCGCCCCCTCGTGACAATCAAAATCGGTATCAACGGCTTTGGCCGCATCGGGCGTGGCCTTGTGCGCGCGTGGATCGAGAACGACATCCAGGACATGGAGATCGTCGCCGTCAACGATCTGGCCACGCTCGAGGGGCTGGCCAATCTGTTGAAATATGACAGCATCCACGGTCGCCTGAACGCGACGGTAAAGGTTGTCGGTGAAACATTGGTGGTGAACGGCAAGCCCATCCGCATGACCGCCCTGCGCGATCCGGCCGGATTGCCGTGGCAGGATGTTGATCTGGTGATGGAATGCACGGGTGTGTTCAAATCGCGCGAACAGGCGGCGCTGCATCTTGCAAACGGCGCGAAAAAGGTGCTGATCTCGGCCCCGGGCAAGGATATGGACCGCACCGTGGTTTACGGCGTTAACCATGCTGACTTGACGGCGAATGATGTGGTGGTGTCCAACGGTTCCTGCACCACCAATTGTCTGGCCCCGATGGCCATGGTGCTGGATCGTGAATTCGGCATCGAGACCGGCTATATGACCACGATCCACGCTTTCACCAGTTCTCAGCCAAGCCTTGATTCCAGCCATAAAGACCCCTACCGCGCCCGCGCCGCCAGCATTTCGATGGTGCCGACAACAACCGGGGCCACCAAGGCGCTGTCGCTGGTTCTGCCCAACCTGAAGGGCCGGCTCAAGGGGGCCGCGGTGCGGGTTCCGACGCCGAATGTTTCGCTTGTCGATCTGTGTTTCATGCCCAAACGCCGCGCCAGTGTCGACGAGATCAACACCGTGATGCGCCGCGCCAGCGAAGGCGAATTGGCCGGTATCCTGTCCTATGAACCAGATCCCATGGTGTCGATAGATTTCAACCACGACCCCCATTCCGCGTGCTTTGCCCCGGCCCAGACAGCCGTGACCGATCAGGGCATGGTGCGCGTGGTCAGTTGGTATGACAACGAGTGGGGCTTCACCAACCGGATGTTCGACACCGCCCGGCTGATGATGAAACTGGGCTGAGATCGCGGGTAATTTTCGCTTGAAGCGGGTTGTTTTGTGGCCCTATTGTCCGGAAACGCAACAATAGGGCAGGCACCACCACATGCAGATCACCGACACAACAACAGCAATCATCACCGGCGGCGCATCAGGGCTGGGCGAGGCGGTGGCGCGCAATCTGGCCGCCAGCGGTGCCAAAATCTGCCTGTTTGATCTGAACGAGGAACGCGGCCAAGCACTGGCGTCCGAGCTTGGCGGTAGCTTCGCCAAAGTCGATGTGCGCGACGCGGCCTCGGTGATGCAAGGCTTCGCAACCGCCCGCGCCGCACAGGGGCAGGAGCATATCATGGTTAATTGCGCCGGTATCGGTGTCGCCGCCAAAACCGTGGATCGTGATGGCCGCCCGCATGATGCGGCGTTTTATGAGCGTGTGATCGGCATCAACCTGATCGGTACCTTCAACTGCGCCAGCCAGGCGGCGGCGGGCATGGTGGCGGCTGATCCGGTGACCGAGGATGGCGAGCGTGGCGTCATTATCAACACCGCCTCGGTCGCGGCGTTTGACGGCCAGATCGGCCAGATCGCCTATGCCTCGTCCAAGGCCGGGATTGTTGGCCTGACCCTGCCCATGGCGCGGGATTTGTCGCGCAAAGGTGTGCGGGTCATGGCAATTGCGCCCGGGATTTTCAAAACCCCGATGGTGGCAGGGCTGCCGGAAGAGGTGCAAGCCTCGCTCGGGGCACAAGTGCCGTTTCCCTCGCGGCTTGGCCATCCCGTTGAATACGCAAATCTGGCGCGTCACATCATCGAAAACAGTATGCTGAACGGCGAAGTGATCCGCCTGGATGGCGCGATCAGGATGGCACCACGTTAGCGTGTCATCAGGATGGCACCACGTTAGTGTGCCATCAGGATGGCACCGCGTTAAAGGCGCAGGGCTGATATCCCAATTAACATGTTGACATAAAAGCCGTTTCTCACAACCCGCTTCTTAGCGGGCTAGCGGGCTAGCGGGCTAGCGGGCTAGCGGGCTAGCGGGCTAGCGGACCAGCGGAGCCGGTTTCAACCCACTGAAAAGTCAAGATTAAAGTAAGGGATGCACTCTGATTTCCCTCAACACAGATGATCCGGACCGACCCGCGCCTTCTTTCCCAGCAGCACCCGCATATTGCGTTTGATGATGTTTTTCCAGATCAGGCTCGGTAGATCGAACAGGAAATCCCGCAATGCCGTGCCACCCGCCCGTTTCAGAGTGCTGAATGCCACCGGCGGTTTGGCAGGCAGAAACATCCCCTGACCCCCCGCCTGTTTCCCGGCTTTCAGACGGCCCAGCGCCTTGGCCGTAGCGCCGGGATTGTTCCAGTCGGAATGATAGACGATGCAACCGTTCCCGTTGATAATAAACACGGAATTGGGATAGCCACCAAACGCCTTATGGGCGGTGCCGTTCATGTCGTCGATCAGAATTGGTCGCCCCTCGTGATCCTCGGTTTGCAGTTTTGCAGCCATCGCCTGCTTGTTTGCAAAGCTCTGATGCTGGGCGATCAGCGCCCCGGGATGGGCTTCGCGCACATAAAGCACGGCGAAATCCACATCCGGGTTGGCCTTGAACAGCGCCGCCATACCGCCGCGCCGACTTTGAAACAACGGACAGGTGATCGAGCCGAGTTCGAGCACCAGAAACCTGCCGTCAAACGCCAGCAAATCCCGCTCGACACCGTCAATCGTTGTCACCCTGACGTCGGGGGCTTTGTCGCCCGGCACCGGCCCCTCAAAATTGTCGAGATCATAGGCCCCGGCGGTGAATTTCTCGTAACGATAGTCAGACATGATTACCCCTCCCTGTTTTGCATATTGGCCATCATCCGGCGCAGCACCGAGACCGTGGTTTCCATTTCGGTGATCCCGATGCCGTGCAGGCTCCGGTCGATCAGACCCTTGGCAATCGGCACCAGCACCGCCTGCAAATCCCGCCCCTGAGCGCTGAGCATCACGCTGATCCGGCGGCGATCCTTTTGATCCGCATGGCGGTTGATGAAGCCCTTGCGCTCCATTGTGTCCAGCAGGCGGGTCATGGTGGTGCGGTCGCGGATGGTCAGGTCGGCCAGATCGCTGGGTCTGCGGCCGTCCTTTTGCCAGAGGAACAGCAGAACCGCCCATTCTTCGGCGCTGATCCTGTATCCGGCGGCGCGAAAGCGCTCAGCCAGTTCTTTGCGCAGCAAAAAGCCGAGTCGATTGATCCAGGAATGCGGCAGGGTGTCAAAACTGAAGCTCATAATGGATGTATAATGCAACTATTGTAGATAGCAAGTATATTTACGGAATACGAAAAAGGGCCTGAAAAGGCCCCTGTTCATTTTAGAGCAAACAAGGTCAGCCGCCGCGATTGACCGGATTACCGATGATGTCCATGAATTCGCGCCGCAGCGCCCGGTCGCGTTTGAACTCGCCCAGCATCATGGTGGTGACCATGGAGACGCCGGGCTTGT
>JAADIC010000103.1:0-2835 GCA_013151535.1 Alphaproteobacteria bacterium
ATCCATCACATTGAATTTGCTGCACTGATTTGACTATGCCACTTGAGCAAAGCCAATCCAATTGAATTCCCCGCCGACCCGAACGTGTTTGCCAATTCAAACACTGTCTCGGAGCGGAGGGGAATACTTCGTTCCGGTCGGATTGGTTTTGCTCTAGGCAAAAGCCCAATGCAATGTTAAGCGGTCGCAAGTTCTCAAAACAGTCGCGACACTGGGCCGTGACGCCCGACAAAAGGGAATTCCCATGCCTGCCACGGTTGAGCCGAAACTGATTTCCGGAAACGCAAACAAGACGCTGGCCAAGGCCATTGCACGGCGCATGTCGATGCATCGGGGTCGCCGGGTCGAGCTGGTCGACACCCGGGTCGAGCGGTTCAACGATGGTGAGATTTTCGTCGAGGTTTACGAAAACGTGCGCGGCGAGGATATGTTTATCATCCAGCCCACATCGAACCCGGCCAATGACAACCTGATGGAGCTGTTGATTATGACCGATGCGCTGCGCCGCTCGTCGGCCTCGCGCATCACCGCTGTCATCCCCTATTTCGGCTATGCCCGCCAGGACCGCCGCACCAAGGCGCGCACGCCGATTACCGCCAAACTGGTGGCCAACATGATCTCGCGTGCCGGGATCGAGCGGGTGCTGACCATGGATCTGCACGCCACCCAGATTCAGGGCTTTTTCGACATTCCGGTGGATAACCTTTACGCCTCGCCGGTTTTCGCCATGGATATCGAACACAGCTTTCCCGATCGCAGCAACCTGATGGTGATTTCCCCCGATGTCGGCGGTATGGCGCGCGCCCGCGAACTGGCCAAGCGGCTTGATCTTGATCTGGCGGTGGTCGACAAACGCCGCTCGGCGGCTGGCGAAGTGGCGGAAATGAACGTGATTGGCGATGTTGAGGGGCGCATTTGTCTGATCGTTGACGATCTGGTCGATACCGCCGGAACCCTGTGCAAAGCCGCCGACAAGCTGATCGAAAAGGGTGCGGCCGAGGTTCATGCCTACATCACCCACGGCGTGCTGTCCGGCCCGGCGGTGGAGCGGCTGGACAAATCGGTGATGAAATCGCTGGTTATTACCGATTCGATCGAAGCCACGGCCGAGGTCAAGGCCGCCAAGAACATCCGCATCGTGCCCACCGCGCCGATTCTGGCGCAAGCGATCCTGAACATCGCCAATGGCACGTCGGTGTCGTCTTTGTTTGAAACCGAGACCCTGCGCACGATTTATCAGGGGCATTTCGGCAATAGTTAAGCGAAACCAATCTATTAGGATTAGATTGTTCACCCTCTGACCCGAGGCAGCGTTTGTTTTTCAAACGCGTTCGGGGAGGAGGGTGAATTCAATTGGATTGGATTTGCTCTGGGCTTTAGTAGAGTTCCCACTCGTCATCACCGGCAAACTCGCCAATCGCGAACCAGGCCGCCCGCACCCGCGCAACTTTGGTGTCGCCCCAGGTTTTGAACACGATATCAAAGCCCGTGGTACTGATATTTTCGGCTGAAATATCGGCGCGCTGATTGGTTTTCTGGTCCATATCCCACATGTCCAGCGACACATGCACCATGGGTATGGCTTTGTAATTACTCTTGAATTTAACAGATACCGAGCGCGCTCTGGAGCCTTTACCGGCCCACATATCACCGCCATCCTCAAAATCCGAAAACAGGATTTTGGTGCCTTGATCGACCCCGATCAGATGGTTTCTCAGTTTCTTCATCGTAGCGGCTCATACCCAAACAAGCGCCCCCAAAAGGTTACTAATGGGGAATTGAGGCGACGGAACTGGTTACAATAAAGGCCCCTGCATCAGAGGCCTTTAGGTTAGCGTGTGATTTTAGCGGGGTCTATAGCCCCAGAACCTCGATCAACCCTTTGGTATCGGTCACCCGCTTGTCAGCGAAATCACGTAACTCCGGGGTGGCATCGGATGCAAGCGTTTCCGCCTCGGACACCATGGCATCCACGGCTTCACGGGTCACATCCCCACGCGCCATTGCGGTTTCCGCCAGCACCGACACACCACTTGCCGAAATCTCGACAAAACCACCCGAGACCACATATTCCGACGTCTCGCTAACCCCCTTCACCTTCAAAACGCCGGGGCGCATGGTGGTGACGGTGGCGGCGTGATTGGCCATGGCGGTGAAATCGCCCTCGGCCCCCGGAATTTCAATTTCCGAGGCCTCACGAGGCCTCAAACGACGCCAGCATCCGTTCCGGCGACACAAGGTCAAACTGTATCATATCGGCCATGACGACCCCCCAAATTAGGCCGCTTCCGCAGCCATTCTTTCAGCCTTGGCGATCACATCTTCGATGCCGCCAACCATATAGAACGCGGCTTCGGGAAGGTGGTCATATTCACCGGCAACAACGGCCTTGAAGGATGAAATCGTATCTTCCAGTGGCACCTGAACGCCAGGGAACCCAGTGAATACTTGTGCAACATCAAACGGTTGCGACAGGAAACGCTGGATTTTACGCGCACGCGCCACGGTCAGTTTGTCTTCTTCTGACAGCTCATCCATGCCTAGAATGGCGATGATATCCTGCAAGGACTTATAGCGCTGCAAGATGCCTTGCACGTCAAAAGCCACCTTATAATGCTCTTCCCCAAGGATCGACGGGTCCATGATCCGCGAGGTTGAATCAAGCGGGTCAACGGCGGGATAAATGCCAAGCTCGGAGATTGCACGCGACAGAACGGTTGTCGCATCAAGGTGCGCAAACGAGGTTGCCGGTGCAGGGTCAGTCAAGTCATCCGCAGGCACATAAACCGCTTGCACGGACGTGATCGAACCAGCTTTGGTCGATGAAATCCGTTC
>JAADIC010000103.1:2929-6674 GCA_013151535.1 Alphaproteobacteria bacterium
ATGTTATCAACAAAGAACAGCACGTCAGCGCCGGTTTCATCGCGGAATTGTTCAGCCAAAGTCAGGCCGGACAGGGCAACCCGCATCCGCGCACCCGGAGGCTCGTTCATCTGACCGTAAACCAGTGCGATCTTGGATTTTTCCAGATCGTCGGGAACGATAACACCGGATTCGATCATCTCGTGGTAAAGGTCGTTGCCTTCGCGCGTGCGCTCACCGACACCGGCGAAAACCGACAGGCCCGAATGCACTTTGGCGATGTTGTTAATCAATTCCATAATCAGAACCGTCTTGCCAACACCGGCACCACCAAACAGGCCGATCTTGCCGCCTTTGGTGTATGGAGCCAGCAGGTCAACAACCTTGATGCCGGTGACCAGAATTTCTGACTCGGTGGATTGCTCGGAAAACGCCGGTGCATCCGCATGGATCGAGCGGCGTTCCTTGGAATTGACCGGGCCTTTTTCATCCACAGGCTCGCCAATCACGTTGATGATCCGCCCCAATGTGGCTGTGCCAACCGGCACCGAAATCGGCTCACCCAGATCACTTACCGGCGTGCCGCGAACCAAGCCTTCGGTCGCATCCATGGCCACGGCGCGCACTGTTTTTTCACCCAGATGCTGCGCCACTTCCAGAATAAGCCGGTTACCGTTATTGTCGGTTTCCAACGCGTTCAAAATCGCTGGCAGATCACCTTCGAACTGCACATCGACAACCGCGCCGATCACCTGTGTAATTTTACCCATAGCCTTTGCCATAATGGTTTTCTCCGTCCTCTAGAGCGCCTCGGCGCCCGAAATAATTTCGATAAGTTCGTTGGTGATCGCCGCCTGGCGTGACCGGTTGTACTGAATGGTCAGCTTGTCGATCATCTCGCCTGCATTGCGCGTGGCGTTGTCCATGGCTGACATCCGCGCGCCCTGTTCAGACGCACCGTTTTCCAGCAAAGCGGTGAAAATCAGCGTGGTCATGGCCGTGGGCAACAACTCCGCCAGAATTTCATCCTGATCCGGTTCGTATTCGTAAAACGCGGCTTCGGAGCCTTCGACTGTTTCGACCTCGGCGGGGATCAACCGGCGTGTGGTCGGGATTTGCTCGACCACCGATTTGAACTTGTTGTAGAAAATCGTCGCCACATCAAATTCGCCAGCCTCAAAGCGCGCCAGAACATCACGCGCAACCCCAACCGCGTCGGAATAACCCACGCGTTTGACCTCGGTCATGTCGACATGGGCGATCATATAGCTTTGATATTCGCGTTTCATCTGCTCGCGGCCCTTTTTGCCGATGGTCAGAATTTTCACGGTCTTGCCCGCCGCCAGCAGATCGTTGGCATGGGCCTTGGCCATGCGCACGATGGACGAATTGAACCCGCCGCACAACCCGCGTTCAGACGTGGCCACAATCATCAGATGCACCTGATCGGCGCCGGTTCCAGCCAGCAGTTTCGGCGCGGTTTCCGAGCCAGCCGAGGCCCCGGCCAGATTGCCCATCACCGCCGCCATACGCTCACCATAAGGGCGCGCGGCTTCTGCGGATTCCTGCGCCCGGCGCAATTTCGCCGCCGCCACCATCTGCATGGCCTTGGTGATCTTACGAGTGGATTTAACACTCTCGATCCGTGTTTTCAGGTCTTTGAGGTTTGGCATTTCTGCAAAGCTCCCTTTCCCTTAAAGGCCAAAATTAATCGAAGTCTTTTGCAAAACCTTCGATGGCGGATTTGATCGCGGCTTCCAGATCACCTTTGACCTTGCGGTCATTGTCGGTGATGTCAGCCAGCAGATCGGCGTGGTTCTGACGGATGTGGTTCAGCAGACCGGTTTCAAAACGGCCAACCGCCTTAACGTCGATCTTGTCCAGATAACCTTTGGTACCCGAGAAAATCACAATCACCTGCTCCGCGTTGGTCAGCGGCGAATATTGCGGCTGCTTCAGCAATTCAGTCAAACGCGCACCACGGTTCAGCAAGGCCTGCGTGGACGCATCCAAATCAGAACCAAACTGCGCGAACGCCGCCATTTCACGGTACTGCGCCAGTTCCAGCTTGATCGAGCCAGCCACAGATTTCATCGCATCGGTTTGCGCCGATGAGCCAACCCGTGAAACCGAAAGACCTGTGTTCACAGCCGGGCGGATGCCTTGATAAAACAGCTCGCCCTCAAGGAATATCTGACCGTCTGTAATCGAAATCACGTTGGTCGGAATAAACGCCGAAACGTCGCCACCCTGTGTTTCGATAATCGGCAGCGCAGTCAAGGAACCCGAACCGTTATCGGCATTCAGCTTGGCCGAGCGTTCCAAAAGCCGCGAGTGCAGGTAGAAAACATCGCCGGGATAAGCCTCGCGTCCAGGTGGACGGCGCAGCAGCAGGGACATCTGGCGATAAGACACCGCTTGCTTGGTCAAATCATCATAAATAATCAGCGCGTGGCGGCCATTGTCGCGGAAATGCTCCGCCATTGAGGTCGCCGAATAGGGGGCCAGAAACTGCATCGGGGCCGGATCAGACGCCGTAGCCGCAACCACGATGGTATATTCCAGCGCGCCGCTTTCTTCCAGCTTCTTCACCAACTGGGCAACGGTCGAACGCTTCTGGCCGATGGCTACATAGATGCAGTAAAGTTTCTTGCTCTCGTCGTCGCCTGCCGCCTCGTTATAAGACTTCTGGTTCAGGATCGCATCCAGCGCAATCGCGGTTTTGCCGATCTGGCGGTCACCAATGATAAGCTCGCGCTGGCCACGGCCAACGGGGATTAGGGCGTCAACCGCTTTCAGACCGGTGGCCATTGGTTCATGCACCGACTGGCGCGGGATGATACCCGGCGCTTTCACATCTGACGTGGATCGCTTCTTGGCTTTGATCGGGCCTTTGGCGTCAATCGGGTTGCCAAGGCCATCAACAACGCGGCCCAGCAGCTCATCACCAACCGGCACATCCACAATCGCGTTGGTGCGTTTGACAACGTCACCTTCTTTAATGTCCCGGTCCGAGCCGAAAATAACCACACCGACATTGTCAATCTCAAGGTTCAGCGCCATGCCGCGAATACCACCGGGGAATTCGACCATTTCACCAGCCTGAATGTTATCCAGCCCGTGAACCCGCGCGATACCATCCCCGACCGACAGAACCCGGCCCACTTCTGCGACTTCGGCGTCTTTGCCAAAATTCTTGATCTGATCCTTGAGGATCGCAGAGATTTCTGCAGCTTGGATACCCATTATCCGACCTCTTTCATTGCATTTTGAAGATTGGAGAGGCGCGCCGCGATTGAGCTGTCAATCATCACCGACCCCACTTTAACAACAAGACCGCCGATGAGGCTCTCATCAACGGTCGCTTTAATAATCACATCCTTGCCAACGGATTTTTTCAACGCGGCGGCAAGTTTTGTTTCCTGTGCCTTGGTCAGCTTCTTGGCTGATGTCACCTCGGCAGTCACTTCGCCCTTTTCCTCGGCAATCAGCGCGCGGATGGCGGTAATAAGATAGGGCAGCACGAACAGGCGCCGGTTTTCAGCCATCAGGCCCAGCGTATTGGACGTGATGCCGGTCAGGCCCATCTTTTTGGCAATGGCCGCAACCGCGCCTGCCTGTTCATCGCGCGAATAGACCGGCGAGGAAATCAAATCGACAAAATCGGTGCTGGCGTCCAGCGCCTCGGCCAAGGCATTCACATCGCTTTCGATGGCGGCCAGTTTTTTGCCCTCAAGGGCCAGTTCGAATACCGCCGTCGCATAGC
>JAADIC010000267.1 GCA_013151535.1 Alphaproteobacteria bacterium
TAACCGCAACGGTGGCGTGCTGATAAAGGGCGGGTTGATCGCGGCCGTGGGGGATGGTGACGTTCTGCGCGCCGATAATCCATCGGTGCGCGTGGTCGATTATGGCGATGCCCTGATCTCCGCCGGTTTTGTCGACGCCCATGTGCATTATCCACAAACCGGTATCATCGCAAGCTGGGGCAAACAACTGATCGACTGGCTGAATACCTATACTTTCCCCGAGGAAATGCGGTTCCATGACCCGGCTGTGGCCAATGAAATCGCCGCCACCTATTTCGATCTGGCGCTGGCCAATGGCACAACTTCAATGTGCTCGTTCTGCACCATACATCCTGAAAGCGTGGACGCCTATTTCAGCGCGGCGCGCGCGCGCGGCATACGGGTGGTGGGAGGTAAGACCTGCATGGACAGGAACGCGCCGGATGGTCTGCGCGACACCGCCATTTCCGCCTATGACGACAGCAAGGCGCTGTTGGAGAAATGGCACGGGCAGGATCGCCTGACCTACGCAATCACACCACGATTTTCACCGACGTCAACACCGGAACAACTGGCGGCCATGGGCGCGCTTTGGGCCGAGAACCCCGATTGCCTGATGCAAACCCACCTGTCCGAACAAAAACCGGAGATCGCATGGGTGCAGGAATTATACCCCAAGGCGCGGGATTATCTTGATACCTACGAGGTCCACGGCCTGCTTGGCAAAGGCGCGCTTTTCGGTCATGCGATCCACCTTGAGCCGCGCGAAAAGGCCCGCATTCTGGAAAGCGGTGCCTCCTTGGTGCATTGCCCGACTTCCAACACCTTCATCGGCTCGGGCCTGTTTGACATGGGCGGCCTCAAGGCTGACGGCCACAATATCGGGCTGGCCACGGATACCGGCGGCGGTTCATCCTTTTCCATGCTGCGCACCATGGCCGCCGCCTATGAAGTCGGCCAATTGCGCGGCAATGCCCTGCATCCGGCGCAACTTTACTGGCTCGCCACCCAAGGCTCGGCCCAGTCCATGGGCATGGGCGCGTGTATCGGCAATCTGGCCGTGGGCATGGAGGCCGATTTGGTGGTGCTCGATCTGGCCTCGACCAAAGCCATCTCCCAGCGCCAAGCCCGGGCCGAGACTTTCTGGCAAGCCCTGTTCCCCACCATTATGATGGGCGATGATCGCGCCACCAAAGCGGTCTGGATCAATGGCAAACCCGCCTGATTTCAGTGTTCCAAAAATACTCAAAAGTACCTTTGAGCAAATCCAATCCAATTGAATTCACCCGACGGCCCGAACGCGTTTGAAAACCAAACGCTGCCTCGGGCCGCCGAGTGAATGCGCTATTCCAAATAGATTGGTTTCGCTCAAGCCCGCAAACGCGCGCCTTTCGGATCAAACGGCGGTTCGGCCAAGATCACCGCCTTATGGGGCTGACCAAGTACCGCCACATCCAGAACCGTGCCGGGTTCCGAATGCTCAGCCTTCACAAAAGCCAGCGCCAGCGATTTCTCCACATAAAACCCGTAAGCGCCTGACGACACCCGCCCAACCGGCGTGCCATCAGGCAAAAATACCGGCTCCGAGCCTGATGCATCGGCAATTGTCGCCTCGATCTCCAGCATCACCAGCTTTTCGCGTGGGGCGTTATCGGCAAGTGCCGCGTAAGCCGCGCGGCCCAGAAACTCGGGCTTGTCCATCTTGATAAGCCGCTCTAACCCAACCTCTTGCGGCCAGTATTCCGGGCTATATTCCCGCCCCCACGAACCATAACCCTTCTCCATGCGAAGCGACATCAACGCCCGGCTGCCTACGGGGCGCACGCCAAGATCGGCCCCGCTTTCCAGCAGTGCCTCGTATAGCTTGACCTGTTCGGCCTCGTCCACATAGACTTCCCAACCCAGATCGCCGGTGAACGACACCCGAATAGCAACCGCTTCAATCCCCGCCACGGTGATGCGGGCCGAGCGCATGAATTTCCACGCCTCGTTTGACAGATCCGCCTGCGTCAGCCGCCCCAGCAATTCGCGCGATTTCGGCCCGGCGATGTTAAAACCACACATGGCCTCGGTCTTGCTGTCAAAACTGACCGTATCTGGCCGCGCAACGCCATTGAAGAACCGCAGGTGATACCGCTCCGCCATGCCCGAGCCGACCATGAAAAATTGATCCTCCGCCAGCTTGGTAATGGTGAAATCGCCAGCAATGCCGCCCCGCACCCCAATGAGCGGCGTCAGGCAGGAGCGGCCAATGATCGTCGGCACATGATTGGCAACGATACGGTTCAGCCAATCGGCAGCACCTGCGCCCCTGACCTCGTATTTGGCGAAGTTCGACACATCAATCAGGCCAACGCCCTTGCGCAGGGCCAGACATTCACCGCGC
Source organism: Alphaproteobacteria bacterium (assembly GCA_013151535.1). Taxonomy (GTDB): domain Bacteria; phylum Pseudomonadota; class Alphaproteobacteria; order Rhodobacterales; family Rhodobacteraceae; genus UBA5972. The sequence goes on from JAADIC010000267.1 coordinate 2,366, forward strand.
ACCGGTTCAAACCAGTTTTGGCGGGTAAACCCATAAGTTTCAACGGCTTGCATACCATTAGGTGCGTACCAAAGCGGATGTTCCCAGCCGTAATTCAGGCCAAACACCGCCCCCAACGCCTTTTGCCTATCGTAAACGGGGCGCTTGCGAACCGGCCGCCCGGCCTCGCGTTCCTCATAAGGAAAGTGGATTTTGAAGCGGTTGGCATATTGATCGCCGACTCGTGCTTTGGTGAAATCCTTGCCCGCCCACAGCCCGAACCGCGCCATGTCCCACGGGAACATGTCAAGCTCGCTTTCGCCCTCGATGATCCATTGGGCGCTCATCAATCCCAGCCCGCCGGATTGCGAAAATCCGGGAATGATGCCGTTGCAGCAGAAATAATTGCGCAGCTCAGGCACCGGCCCGAACAGCGCCGAAGCATCAGGCGACCAGATCATCGGGCCGTTAATCACCCGCTTGATACCAGCCGTGGCGGCCACCGGAACACGGTCCATGGCGCGCATGACGTTGTCCATGATCCGGTCCAGATCATCAGGAAAAAGTTCATGGCCAAAACCTTGCGGCGTGCCGTCCTCGGCCCAGAACCGCATGTCCTTTTCATAAGCCCCGATCAGCAGGCCATTGCCCTCCTGACGCATGTAATATTCGCCGTCCCGATCAGAAACCGACGGCAGGCGGCGGCCAATCGCGGCGATCTCGTCAATGCTCTCGGTGACGAAATACTGGTGCTCCGTTGGCAATAGCGGCAGCTCGATCCCCGCCATCGCCGCCACTTCGCGCCCCCAAAGACCGGCCACATTTACCACCCACCCCGTGCGAATTTCACCTTTGGGCGTCTCCACGATCCAACTGCCATCAGGCTGCGCCACGGTCGCCGTCACCGGCGTGAAGCGGTGAATTTCCGCCCCCAACGCCCGCGCCCCCGCCGCATAGGCCTGCGTTACACCCGAGGGATCGACATTGCCGCCATCGCCTTCAAACATCACGCAACGCACGCCGTCAAAGTTGATGAGGGGGTGCATTTCACGGGCCTGATCGATCGAAACTTCGGCAAAATCCACGCCAAAAGACAGGGCCTTGGCCGCTTGCAGGCGCAACTGATGCTCGCGCGCCTCGGTCTGCGCCAAATACAAAGCACCGGGCTGAAATATCCCGCAACCCTGCCCGGTCTCCGCCTCCAGATCCTTATAAAGCTGCATGGTGTAATATTGCAGCTTTGAGATATTGTTGTTGTCATGCAGCCCGTGCAAACCGGCGGCGGCATGCCATGTGGAGCCGCTGGTCAGCTCGTCGCGCTCCAGCAGCACCACATCTTTCCAGCCAAGTTTCGCCAGATGATAAAGGATCGAGCAGCCGATCAACCCGATAACAACGGCCTGTGCGTGGGTTTTCATGTGGTTACTCCGGTTGATATGGTCATTCTTCGCGCCTGTAAGCGACGAGGGTTTGATGGATTTCATGTGCCGGCTCATCGCCGCAATCCAGCGCAAATATATAGGCTTGGGTCAGGCAAAAACAGCCCGGGTCAACATTTCCAAGGCTCAGCATTTGATCTCCCGCCGCACTATACAGCGAAACGAGCGCGGGCTTGCCGCCCGCCGCGTGGGCCGCAAGCAGCTTTTGGGTGATCTGTTCAAGGTCCATATCTCAAGGGGCATCAGTCGGTTTTTGCCCGCCCCTTTTCGATCTGGCGTGCGGCCCACAAATGAAAATCATGGGTCTGATTGTCCATGTCGGTCGAGAATTTCCCACCGGCTGCAACACGGCGGAAAGATCGGTTATGTGATCGTCTGGCATGACGCAGCCCTCCCGAGGGGTGGTATATTTGCGCCCAAGCAGACCTGCCAAAACCAGCCCCATCGCGTCGTTTTTCGACAAAACCTTGTCCCGTGGCGACGCGCACCAGAAAACCTCGTAAATCTCAACCTTTCCACGGTGCGATCAGGTCTGCATCGTCCGGGCGGTTGGAATTGACGCGCGCATCAACCCGGTGAAAGGTGAACCTGCTTTCCGGAGCTGGCTGCATCAACAAGGCCGCGCCCTTACCTTTCTGCCCCAGCCACAGGCCGAAATTATCGGGCGTCAGCGTCACCGGCATCCGGTGATGCACCGCTGCCATGCTGTCATTGGCGGCGGTTGTGACTATAGCGCAGGTCGATTGTGTGGCCCCTTCGGGCGAGGTCCAATCCTGCCAAATCCCGGCAAAGGCCAGCCAATCGCCGTGGCGCGGATGGATATACCACGGCAGGCGCGCGCCGTTTTCATCCTTGGTCCATTCATAAAACCCGGTGGCCGGGATCAGGCAGCGCCGCGCGCGACAGGCCGCCCGAAACGCCGGTTTTTCAGCAAGGGTTTCGGCGCGTGCATTGATAAGCAGCGGCCCGTCCCGATCACTCTTGTACCAGCCCGGCAAAAACCCCCAGCGCATGGGCACCAGGTGGCGGCCATCATCATGCGCCACAATCGTGGTGATCGCCTGCGTCGGGCAGATATTATAGCGCGGAGTTGGCATCAGGCTGGCCCCCAAAGCCGCGTCAAACAGCCGGGCCATAGCCTCATGCGGCAAAGTCAGGGCGAAACGTCCACACATGGCGCGAGTGTGCGGCGGGGCGGCCGGTTTGTCCATTGCGGCGGCTGGATTTCCCTGCAATCCTGTGCCTGAAACACCGGAAGGCCCGCAACAAATGACCACAACCGCAATCGTTATCGGGGCCGGAATAACCGGCCTGTCTGCTGCCCTCTGGCTGCAAAGGGCAGGGGTCGCCGTTACCCTGATTGACCGGATCGACCCCGGCGCATCCGAGCAGGCCTCTTACGGCAATGCCGGGTTATTGTCGCGTTCGGCGGTGATCCCGTCATCCTATCCGGGATTGCTGTTCAAGGCGCCGTTCCTGCTGTTTAACCGCGATCAACCGCTGTACCTGAAATGGCGTCACCTGCCGCGTTTCTTGCCATGGCTGGTGCCGTTTCTGCGCAATGGGCACCGCGCAAAGGTCAGCGAAATTTCAACCGCGCTGGCCGCCCTGACCCATGACAGCGTTGAACAACACCGCGCCCTTGCCGCAGACGGTGCCGCCGCGTCTTACATAAAATCCGGCGATTATGCCTATTATTACCGCACAAAGGCCGATTACAGGGCCGATGCCCAAGGGCTGGCTTTGCGGGCCAAAGCGGGGTTTGAAGCCGTCGAGCTTGACCGTAAGGCCTTGAAAAGGCGCGACCCTGCCCTTAGTGACGCCTATCAGTTTGCCGCCCTGTTCAGGGATCACGGCTGGATCACATCGCCCGGCAAATACAGTGCCGCCCTTGCCAAGACGTTCCGCGAGATCGGGGGCGTTTTCGTCAAATCCACCGTGCAGGATGTGGCCGATGGCCGTGTCAGCCTGCTGAATGGCGAGACTCTTTTTGCCGACAAGATCGTTCTGGCAGGCGGTGCATGGTCAGGCGAATTGGCGCGTAAACTGGGGCAAATCCCAAAACTCGAGGCCGAGCGTGGCTATCATATCCACCTCAAAGGAGCGTCCTATTTGCCACCCTCCCCCCTGATGGTCAGCGATGCCAAATTTGTTGCAACCCCGATGGAGGACGGCTTGCGCTGCGCTGGAATTGTCGAGTTTGGCGGCTTGAACGCCCCACCCTCGGACGCACCAATTGCGCTGTTGCGCAAACGCATCCGGCAGGTCTATCCCGATCTGACATGGCAGTCCGAGCAGGTCTGGATGGGGTTTCGCCCGTCAACACCCGACAGCCTGCCCCATCTTGGCCCGCTGCGCGACGCCCCCAACGTCATCTGCGCCTTTGGCGGGCAGCATATCGGCATGACCATCGGCCCTAAACTCGGCCGCCTAGTGGCGGATATGGTGGCTGGGCGGCGCATAAACCTTGACCTTGCCCCTTACGAGGCCAACCGGTTCAGCTAAGACCGCTGGAAAACCGGCGCGCCTATCCCTAGATTAGGCAGGACAGGACCAAGGAAATCCCCCAGATGGCACTCCAGCTTGAAAATACCTATGGCGATCTGCCGCCGCAGTTTTATACGCTCCAATCGCCAGCCAAGGTGCCTGCGCCTGCGATGGTCCGGCTAAACCACGATCTTGCGCGGCGGCTGGGCCTTGATATGGAAGACCTCACGGCTGACATTCTGTCGGGCAACCATATCACCGACGGCACTGCGCCCCTGGCCATGGCCTATGCCGGTCACCAGTTTGGCAATTTCAACCCCGGGCTTGGCGATGGGCGCGCGGTGCTGCTGGGCGAAATCGTCACCCCTGACGGCAACCGCTTTGATTTGCACCTGAAAGGTTCGGGTCGCACACCCTATTCGCGTGGCGGCGATGGCAAGGCGGTGCTGGGCGCGGTTCTGCGCGAATATATGGTGTCCGAGGCCATGGCCGCCCTTAACATCCCCACCACCCGCGCGCTGGCAATTGTCACAACCGGCGAGCGGGTGATGCGCGAGGCCCCTG
>JAADIC010000011.1 GCA_013151535.1 Alphaproteobacteria bacterium
GCGGCGTCCGAGGATGATCTGCGCGCCTGCGGGTTGTCGCGCCAGAAAATCGCCTATGCCAAGTCGCTGGCGCAAAGTGGCATCAATTATCCGGCTTTGGCCACGCTGCCGGACGCCGAGGTCATCAAAACCCTTGTGCGCATCAAAGGTATCGGCGATTGGACGGCGGAAATCTATACCATGTTCTCGCTTGGCCGGGCTGACGTGTTCGCCTCGGGTGATTTGGCCCTGCAAGAGGCGACGCGGGTGCTGTTTCAGCTTGAGGCCCGCCCAAGTGAGCGGGAAATGCGCCAAATGGCAGCGGATTGGTCGCCTTGGCAGGCGGTTGCGGCGCGCATTCTGTGGGCCTATTACCGGGTTATCAAAGAACGCGAAGGGATCGTTTGAATGGGTGAGTTGCAATCAGGGCGGCGCGGCGCGGCGCAAGGGATGGCCAAACATCTGGTGATCCTTGTGCATGGCTACGGGGCCGATGGAAATGACCTGCTGGGGCTGGCTGATCCGTTGGGTGAACATCTGCCGGATACGGTTTTTGTCGCCCCCAACGCGCCCAATAAATGCAGCGGCAATCCGTTTGGGTTTGAATGGTTCCCGATCCCGTGGCTGGATGGCTCAAGCGAGGAAGCGGCCAGAACTGGCATGGCGGCGGCGGTGGATGATCTGAACGCATTCATTGATAAAACCATGGCGGATGAAGGGGTTACAGCGGCGCAAACCATCCTGCTGGGCTTTTCGCAAGGCACGATGATGAGCCTGCATATCGCACCGCGACGCGCCGTACCCGTGGCCGGGATTGTCGGATTTTCGGGACGTCTGCTGGAACCTGAGACCCTTGCGGATGCGGTTGTCAGCCGCCCGCCGGTGCTGCTGATCCACGGCGATCAGGATGACATGGTGCCGATCGCGTCCCTGCCCGAGGCGGCGGACGCGCTGAGTGCCGCCGGGTTTGAGGTTTACACCCATATCTCCAAGGGCATGGCGCACGGGATTGCGCCGGACGGGCTGGGCGTGGCGTTGCAGTTTATGCGTGAGAAGCTGGGGATAAAGGCTTGATTATAAAGGTGCGTACCGCTTGATCCACAGGCTTATCCACAGAGATCGGCAATCAGCCTATATTGGGGGTTGATACCACCCCCCCACGATATATAGTTTTCCGAAAGTGCCGGAATGGGCCTATGACGACAATGTCCAGTTTTGGCAGCGCTAATATCGGCGCGGCTCAAGGGATTTTGACTGTTATGGACGGCGACTTCAGTACCAATTTTTTGCGCAACCCCACCGGCACGGCCCATCATCCGGCGCTGGTGTTGAACGCCGATTACCGGCCTTTATCCTATCTGCCGCTGTCGCTGTGGTCCTGGCAGGATGCGGTCAAGGCGGCCTATCTGGATCGAGTGACGATCATCGCGGAATATGACGCAGTCGTGCGCTCGCCCTCGACCGAAATCCGCATTCCGTCGGTGGTGGTGCTGAAAGATTTTGTGCATCCCGCCAAAACCACAGCCTTCACCCGCTTCAACCTGTTTCTGCGCGATGAATTTACCTGCCAATATTGCGGTTCGCGCGGGGATATGACGTTTGACCATGTGATCCCGCGTGCGCGTGGCGGCAAAACCATTTGGGAGAACGTGGTGGCGGCTTGCGGGCCTTGCAACCTCAGGAAAGGCTCAAAACTTCTGGCGCAGACCTCGATGCATCTGCGCCGCGCGCCGTGCCGTCCGGCGGCCGAAGAATTGCGCAACAGGGGCCGAAAATTCCCGCCGAACCACTTGCATGAAAGCTGGATGGATTTTCTCTATTGGGACGCGGAACTGGACGCGTAGCGGACCCATATGGCTTGGCCCAAGAACTCACCGGAAGCAGAGATCACAGAGCAGATGCGCGACGACTGGGCCGCGCGGTTTGGCGAAAGTGACGCAGCCCTTGGTATCGAGACCACGCGGGATTTTCAGCCCTTCAACCAGATCAACGACATCTTCACCCGGGCGTTCTGGGATCCGAAGGTCAAGTCAGATCACACCGAGGGCTTCTTTGACAGCTACCGGGTGGCCCCTGCGGCGCGGCGCGGGCAGGGCTTTGCGCAAAAGGATTTCGCACTGCGCAATGCGTCGTGGATCATCTCGGATCTGATCTCGGATCGCGGCGTGGAAATGGGCATGCGCGAGGGGTTTCAGGCCCTGATCCAGTCGGACACGCCGGTGGCAAAGCAGAAGGTCGAGATTGAAGACATCAGCGCCCAAAGCCGCGAAATCAAGCGCATTGCCAGGCTGTTCGGGGCCGATCTTGTCGGGATTACTGAAATTGACGAGCGCTGGCATTATGCCAGCCGTGTTGACACCAGCGATCTGACAAGCGTGCCCAATGAGCTGCCAAAAGGCATCAGCCATGTGATCGTCATGGGCCATTCGATGGATTTTGATCTGGTGGAAACCTATCCCTCAGCCCTTGCCGGGGCTTCGACGGGGCGTGAATATTCGCATGAAGCGGCGATTTGCATCCAGCTTGCCGCCTATATTCGCGGGCTTGGTTATGAGGCCGTGGCCTCGATGAACGACACGGCTTTGGTTATTCCCTATGCGATCAAGGCTGGCTTGGGCGAATATGGCCGCAACCAGATGGTGCTGACGCCGGAGTTCGGGCCACGGGTGCGGTTCTCCAAGATTTTTACCAGCCTGCCATTGCGCGCGGATCAGCCTATGCCGTTGGGCCTGAACGCCTATTGCCACAGTTGCACGGTTTGCGCTGATGCCTGCCCGCCCAAGGCGCTGCCCAAGGGTGCGCCGGAAATTGGCTCGGACAGCCCCTCGACCATCACGGGTGTGAAAAAATGGTCAGCCAATTGCGAGAAATGCTTTGGCTATTGGGCCAAGATTAAAACCGATTGCGCGATTTGCATGCGGGTCTGCCCGTTCAACCGGCAATATGACCGCTGGCAGGATCGCCTGTGGCGCTGGCTGGCCATGGGGCGCGGGCGGGTCTGGGCGCAGAGATGGATGGCAAGGCAAGGTACAAGGGCGCGGATGAAACCGGCTGAGTGGTGGTCGAAATGACGTTGTTTCCGGTCGATGGGTGAATATTTGAATCCGGTTAGATTGGTTTCGCTAGAATGTCACCTAACCAAGTGCTACCTAGCATAATGCAACCTAACATAGGCTGATCTTTGGAACCCTCTGAGCGACTGAGCGGGTCAGTTATTGTCGACGCGGCTCTAAGCCTTGCGAAACGCCGCCAGCCACAGCCCGACAAAACCAAGCGAGATAACCCCGTTCCAGGCGGCCATGGACAGGCCAAACATGCTCCACGGGATTTCGTCACAACGCACAAGTGGTGCGTTCATGATCTGGCTCATCAGATCCTCGGCTGACAAACCGCCAACCGCTTGCGAGGTACAGGTGGTCGGGCCTTGCCACCAATGCTGCTCGATGCCGGTGTGGTAAAACGCAACGCCTGCGCCAAACAGCACGATCAACGCGCCGAGCATATAGAACCAGCGGTTCGGCACGAAAAACACCAGCAGACCAACCGCGAAAGCCAGCCCGTGCGGCCAGCGCTGCCAGATGCACAATTTGCACGGGGCCATATCGCCGATATATTGAAAGCCAAAAGCCCCCAGCAGCATGGCGGCCGAACCCAGGGCGGCCAGAAGGGCAAGATTGCGCGCGCGCATAAATACCTTCATAAATACCTCAGAGCCAGAAAACCGCCCAGCAGAAGGG
>JAADIC010000129.1 GCA_013151535.1 Alphaproteobacteria bacterium
GCATTGGGCCTGCCCTCCGTTCAGGGGGCGATGCTGTTTTTTGACGAAACGAACGGCTCGTTAAAAGCGATCATTGACAGCGCTGTGGTTACAAAGTGGAAAACCGCCGCAGATTCTGTGCTCGGCGCCCGTTTTCTGGCGCGCCCGGACAGCGAACGCGTGTTGATTGTTGGTGCGGGGGCGGTGGCCGAAACCCTGATCAGCGCCTATTGCGAAGTTTTCCCAAACCTGAAGCATATCGGGCTGTGGAACCGCACAAAAGAGCGCGCCGCGATGCTGGCGCAAAGGATGCAAAGCGAAGGAATTGAGGTAATTGTAGAAAACGATCTTGCCAAAGCCGCAGGGCATGCCGACATCATTTCAACGGCCACCATGGCGCATGAACCGGTTCTTTTGGGCGACTGGGTCGGGCCCGGCACGCACGTGGACCTGATCGGCGCTTTCAAGGCGGATATGCGTGAAGCCGATGATACGCTGCTGCAAAAAGCCCGTCTGTTTGTGGATAGCCGGGAGACAACGCTTGATCATATTGGCGAAATGATGATCCCGCTGGCAAACGGGATCATTCAACGTGACCAGATCATCGCCGACCTTTACGAGCTTTGTGCCGGAACGCAAGGGCGCTTGCTCGATGACGATATAACCGTTTTCAAGAATGGAGGCGGCGCGCATCTGGATTTGATGACGGCAAACGCGATGCTTGAAGTTGTGGATAAAGCTCCTAGCAGGATAATCGGGGACATGCTTTTTCTGGCAATGCTCTAAAGCGTGTCGCGGCTATATTAGGGCATCTCGCCCGCTGGCTTTCCTTCCAAAGGTAGCTCAATTTTAAATGCAAAACCCGGGTCAAATTTAAACGAGCATTGACAGCCAGTGCTTCGCGGCGGGTTTGCAGTTCTGCCAACGTGGCCATGCTTATCCTCAATGTTAGTCATTGACATATAGGTCACTGACGCCTATTTAATAGCATAATAATTGTAACCGTTGTCGAGATGCCCGAATTCCAGCGCCGCGCCCGTGCGATCATGAGCGACGGTGAGCGCATGGAACTGGTCGATTTCGTTGCCTGCAATCCTATGAGCGGGGTTTCCATCGGTGGCGGTGTACGCAAGTTTCGTTTTGCGCGTGCAGGCAGCGGTAAAAGTGGCGGGGTACCGGGTGATCCATGTCTTCAGCCCGCAAGACGGCACGCCGGTCATATTGATCACGGTCTTCGCCAAGAACGAGAAGGCCAACCTGAGCAAGGCCGAAACCGAAACGGTGAAAACCCTCGGCAAGGCCCTGACAGAAACCTACAGGAGCAAGCGATGAGCGACGCATTCAACAGCATCGAACAAGGCCTGAAAGAGGCACTCGCCCATGCCAGAGGCAAAGGGCAGGCTTTGATCCACGAGATCGACATTCCGGAACCCGATGTTCAGGTCATTCGTGCCCGCACCGGCCTTTCACAGGCCGAGTTTGCGCGCAGTATCGGCGTGAAAAAGGGCACGCTTCTCAACTGGGAATACCGCCGTCGCCGCCCGGACGGACCGGCGCGCGTCTTGCTGGCCATGATCGCCAAGGACCCTGCAATCGTGCAGCGCACACTAAACGACTGATGTGCTACCTCATATAGTTCGAGCGCACGGAACGGCGCTGGTTTGCGGGACGGCTTTGCCGTGTGGTTTTCACCGTGCCTGTGCCGACCTCGGCACCGGGAGCCGCCACCTGCCGCGCCAGTTCATCCCATTGTTTCTCCGACCAGCGATCCGCCCCGAGGATCCACGCCGCCGCCCGCGCATAGACCCGGCAATCGAGCGCCTCATTGCGTTCGCGCAGTTTCTGCCACTCCAACCGCGTAAAGCCGCGCTTGTTCCTGACCGTCACCAATTGTTCGGCAACCAGTTGCTTCAGCCATTCGCTGTTGATCCAGCCCGGCAGGTGCAGCGTTCCGGGTGGATAATCCGATCCATCCGCCAATTCCTCCGGTGTTGGCCGTTCAAGGCGCAAAAACCGGTAGGTCTCGGACTTGAAGGTCGACACCGCCACCGTCCACAGCCGCGCGCCACGGCGCAGGCGCTTGCCCGCGATGGTCGCGTCGACAAAGGTCGGCCCTGACACCGGACTGGCGCGATTGAACCCTTCAACCCCCTTGACTGGCGCCACCTGACCAAAGCCGACCTTGCGGGCCCAGCCATAAACGGCGGGGGTTTCATAACCGGTATCAACGGCAAGCCGCGCGATGGTCATCTGGCTGCCATTTGCGTGTAGCCATGTCCGGCCGAGCAGTTCCGTCAGCCCGTTCCAGCAACTTTCCGAGCCCGGGCCACCCTCAATGACGATGTGATCAATCAGCCAGCTTTCCAGCCCACGCCCCCAGGCCCAGACATCAACTTCGATCCGGTCCTTTTGCACATCGGCACCCGCCGTCAGGAACAAGGCGTTTGCAGGCACCTCTCCCGCAGCCCACTCTTCCTTCCTGTCCAGCAGCCGTTGCCAGTCCGGCGCTTCGCCGCTTTCCACCCAGGTTTCGCCAAGGATGGTATTCTTGAAAGCACGAATGGCATCATCCGAGCCCTGTGCTGCCTCCCAGCTGCGCGCAATCCGCTCCCAACTGAGCCAGCCGACCGGCGAATAGAGCGCCGAGAGATGATAGCCAACCGTGGACGGGTCCGCACTTTCCGCTGTCGCCCGCCACTCTCCTGTTTCCAGCATCGCAGTCTTATGATGCTCGCAATCGGTTGATCACAAGCTTCACAGACATAGGCCGCTGTTTCCGGCTGGCCCTCGTCCCAGCGAAGGCGTTCAAATTTCAGCCATTGGCGCGCGCCACAATGCGGGCACGGCACAAAATATCGCCTCTGGTCGGAGGCCTCATATTCACGTTCGATCCGGCTCACCCCTTTTACCGTTGGCGTTGATACCAAAAACACTTTGCGCCGATGGGCGAAGGTCAAAGACCGCGCTTCGGCCAGCGACACCGGGTCACCCTCCTCGTCGGCCGAGGCCGGATAGGCATCGACCTCATCCAGGAAAATGTAGCGCGCGGGCGTGGATCGCAGACCAACGGCCGAGTTCGCGCCAGTCATGATCAATATCCCACCCGCGAATTCCTTTGAAAGCATGGTGTTGCCGGAATCCCGTGCCCGGGACGGCCGGACCCGCTCGCGCAAGACCGCACTTTCCTCGATCAGCGGGTTGATGCGTTGGCGCGAGTTTCGTTTCGCCAGTTCCACGGTCGGCTGCACCGCCAGCATCGGCCTCGGGGCATGGGCGATCACGAAGCCAAGCTGGCTGCCGAATACGAGCACCAATCGCCCGGATTTCTGCGCCGCACCGCCGAGAGCTTCGGCATGATTGAAGAATTCACCGCATGGGAGGCCAAGGCATGAGCAAGCTTACCGAAACCCAGACCCTCATACTGTCACGCGCCTCCCAGCAAGCTGACCGTATTGCCCTGCCTTTGCCTGACCGCCTGCGCGGCGAGGCCGCCAACAAGGTCATCGTGCCGCTGATCAAGCGCGGCCTGCTGGACGAGGTCGATGCCGACCTGCGCAAGAATGAGCCCACGTGGCGCAAAACCGGCGATGGCCATGGCACCACGCTGGTGATTACCGACGCAGGGCTTGAAGCCATCGGGGTCGAAGCCGCGCCTGCGACCAAGGCAGATCAGCCAAAACCAAAATCTCGCGCTGGCACCAAACATGCCATGCTGATCGAAATGCTGCGCGCGCCCGAAGGAGCGACCATCGCCGAAATCACCAAGGCCACCGGCTGGCTGGCCCACACCGCAAGGGAGGCCATGTCAGGTGCTTTGAAGAAACGCCTCGGCCTGGCCATCACCTCGGAGAAGGTCGAGGGGCGCGGGCGAACTTACAAGATCGCCTCCTGACTCATGCCATTCCTTGTCGCCGCCGTCTCGCCGAGGCGGCGGTTAATCATCCCCGCTAGCCGTGTTCAAGATTGCTAACGCTTCTAATCTGGATTTTTCGAGCCCCGAGAGGGGTCCACTTGGAAGCCACCTGTTAAGGGCGACTAACGCTTTGTTTTATTGATCATTACTGTGGGTGGCTGCGAAACTGGTCTCCGGGTGGCTTCCCAAAAAATTCACTCTGTCGCTGGCAGATTTGCGCACCTAGAGCCTATCCAATTTTGACGGAATCAAAACCGGGCTCTAGAGCCATTTCGGTTTTGGTTTCAACAAAACCGGGCTCTAAGTCTTTGTTTGGTCGCGTTTTCGAACCGGATAACCGGGTCCACTTCTCGAAGAAACTGCTTGTCTTATGATTATCGCGGTTGATTTGTTATAAATTGACCGCTGGTGGCGAGAGGCCTTCTCACCACCAGCGGCGGCGGCTGG
>JAADIC010000060.1 GCA_013151535.1 Alphaproteobacteria bacterium
CGCCGCGTGAAGCGTTAAGCCGCATCGAGAGCATGATCACCATGGGCGGCTATTCGCTGCCGTCTAAAACCATCAAGGAAATGATCTGCGGCTCTATCGACGTCATTATCCAGGCTTCGCGGCTGCGCGACGGCAGCCGCAAAATCACCCACATTACCGAGGTGCTGGGCACCGAGGGCGATGTCATCACCACCCAGGATATTTTTGTCTACGAGATCACCGGCGAAGATGCCAATGGCAGAATTCTTGGCCGACACAAGTCGACCGGACTGGCGCGACCGAAATTCTGGGAGCGGGCCCGGTATTACAATGAAGAGCAGAACCTTGCGGCAGCTATGGCGGCGGCGGAAGTCGACGAAGAGCAGGGCGAGGTCTAGGCACCATGTTTGAATTCGATCCGGCATTTTTCGAAGGTGATATTGGCATCATTGTGCTGGCATTCCTTGGAACCCTGGCGCTTGGAGGCATTGCCTTTATTCTGATCGACCCCTTGCTTTCCGGCGAGCGGAAGATGAACAAAAGGAAGAGGAACCTTACCGATCGGGTTACCAACAAGGCCCGAGTTTCGGCGCAGGAAACGGCTCAAAACCGCCGCAAGAATATCCAGGACTCGCTCAATGAGTTGGAAAAGCAATCCAGAAAAAAGAAAAAACTGACACTGAAAACCTCAATTGAACGCGCTGGGCTGGAAATTTCACCAACCCAGTTCTGGATTATTTCCGCCGTAGTCGGGTTGGCAAACGGCGTTTTCGTTTTGTTTGCAGGTGCTCCACCCTTCCTTGCCGCCCTGGCCGTTCCCGCTATTGGCCTTGGGCTGCCGCGCTGGGTCCTGAAATTCCTGTGCAACCGCCGTCAGGCCAAGTTCATCGAAGAATTTGCCAATTCGCTAGACGTTGTGGTGCGAGGCGTGAAGACCGGTCTGCCGGTCAATGACTGTTTTCAGATGATCGCCTCTGAAGCGGCTGAACCGGTTCGCAGTGAATTCAAGCTGGTGGTCGAGGCGCAGAGGCTCGGCGTTCCACTCGAAGATGGGCTGGAGCGCATGTTCGACCGCATGCCGCTCGCCGAAGTCAGCTTCCTTGCCATCGTCATGGCCATTCAAAAAGAATCGGGCGGCAATCTGTCCGAGGCGTTGGGCAACCTCTCCAAGGTTTTGCGCGAGCGTAAAAAGATGAAGGGCAAGATCACCGCGATGAGCCAGGAGGCCAAATCCTCCGCCGCCATTATCGGCTCGCTGCCGATCCTGGTTATGGGCATCGTTTACCTCTCAACGCCGGAATACATCACGCTGTTGTGGACCGATCCAACCGGTCAGGTGATGCTGGGTGTGTCGGCGTTCTGGATGACGTGCGGTGTGCTGGTGATGAAAAAGATGATCAATTTTGATTTTTAGACGTCCGGGGTCGAATTAATGCTTGAATATGTTGAACTGGTTCGCGACCCGCAATTCCTGCTGCTGGTTTTTGTCGGCGTAACCGCTTTTGCCACCATCATGACACTTTCGGGCCCGTTGCTGGACCGCAATAAATTCGAAGGCCGGATGAAAGCGGTGAGCACCGAGCGGTCAAAACTGAGGCAGCAGCAAAAGGAACAACTGGAAAAAGAGCACGCCTCTCCGACCAAGTTGCGCCGGACCAATCAGGGGCTGCTGAAGCAAATTGTCGATAAACTCAATCTGCAATCGCAATTCGATACCCAAGGCATAACCGACAAGCTGAAGATGGCCGGTTTGAGAGGCCCCAAGCCGCTCTACATTTTCATGTTCGCCCGCATTGTCCTGCCGATCGTGTTTTTTGCCGGCGCGGCGTTTTACCTTTTCCTCATCCACAAGGGCGAGCAGTCGGGAATTTTCAAGCTGATCATGGCACTGGGCGGGCTATATGCCGGGTACTATTTCCCCAATATCATCCTGCAAAATCTCATTCAACGCCGGCAGTTTTCAATCAAACGGGCCTTTCCCGATAGTCTGGATCTACTCCTGATCTGCGTCGAAAGTGGCATGTCCATCGAAGGGGCCTTCCAGAAAGTGGCCAAGGAAATTGGCGCACAATCGATCGAAATGGCCGAGGAAATGGCGTTGACAACCGCCGAGCTTTCCTATCTTTCCGAGCGGCGTCAGGCATACGAGAACCTGCACAAAAGAACCGGGCTTGACGGGGTAAAGGCGGTGGTGACCTCGCTGATGCAGGCTGAACGTTATGGTACGCCGCTGGCGCAGTCCTTGCGCGTCATGGCCCAGGAAAACCGCGATATGCGTATGGCCGAAGCCGAAAAAAAGGCTGCCGCTCTGCCGCCGAAGCTCACTGTGCCGATGATCGCGTTTTTTCTTCCCGTCCTGTTTGTCGTCATCCTCGGCCCGGCGATTATCAAGATCAACGCCCTTTAAAGTCTATTTGTCTCGCATAAATCGGCACCGGCCCCGTCACCTGGGTTCCGGCATGATCTTTGGCTGGAATACACTCCACCCAATGCGCAGCCGTGACCAAATGGGCGCAAATTGGTCTGTTTATTGGCATCGAAGGCCGGGATGGACAGGGCCCCGGTAGCATCAATTTGAAATGTGAAGGTTACAAAAAGGAGAAGGCTGTGGTATAGACCAGAGTAGGCACGTCGACGCGCGATTGCGACCCATTTTCTGCGAGAAGCCGCGCTAGTCAGATTGCCTATTTTGGGAGAAAAAAATGAGTATCTTTGCAAGTTTATTGCCCAATGAGGGCACTTGTTTATATGCCGGTTTCCTTAAGTCGGCCAGGACGCTGACGATCGCGACATCGTTGACTGTGGCACTGGTCGGTATCCAAACCGCAACCGGCGGCGGCGCGGCATTGGCGGAGCAAAACGGTCGTACTAATCTGAAAATAGCGATGCCAGGAACCTGGGCGTCGCATGGTCCGACAGCGACCAACAATTTTGGGGCGCGCGTCATTTATTCGCTCTACGATAGGCTGGTATGGCGTGATTTTCTGTCCAATCCCGACGGCAGCGGGGCTGAACTTGTGCCCGGTCTGGCGGCATCCTGGGAGCAGGTAACGCCCACCGAATGGGATTTTACCATCCGTGAAGGTGTGAAGTTCCACGATGGTACCACGATGACCACGCAAGACGTGGCGTTCTCGATCAACAATACCTACGGCGAAGGCACCGAGCCGTTTGCGGCCTCGGGCACGATTGCAAGTGTGGTGGCGATTGATGACAAAATCGTTCGGGTCACCACCAAGAACCCCGACCCGGCCTTGCTGGCGCGCATGGCGACAGCGATGGGCAATATCTATCCGCAGGCTTACTACGAGAAAGTCGGTAAGGACGGCTTTGGCCGTGAGCCCATCGGCACCGGTCCCTATAAATGGGCCGGCCGGGTGACGGGCGAATCCATCACGCTTGAGGCGTTTGATGATTACTGGGGCGATAAACCACCGCTCAACAGCATCACCTTCCTCGAGGTTCCAGAAACCTCATCTCGGATTGCCGGATTGCTGACCGGTGAATACGACATCGTAACGTCGCTGCCACCCAATCAGACCGGGCCGATCGACAGTGATGACGCCACTGAAATCCGTGCCGTCAAGGTTGAAAACATCCATATGATCACCTTCCGTCAGTGGAAAGAGGGCAATGTGGCCGCCGACAAGCGGATCCGCAAGGCGATGGCACTGTCGCTGGACCGGGAATTGATGGCTGACAAAATCTGGAACGGCCTGACAGAGCGGGAACCTATGATTTCCCTGGTTATGGTAAGTATTATCAAAACCGTGCTGCACTGCCATTTGATCCTGAAGGCGCAAAAGCCCTGATGGCTGATGCTGGTTACAACGGAGAAGAAATTCACCTTCGCGTTGTCAGTGGCTGGTATGTCAACATGGATCGGGCGATGGCAGTCGCCACTGAAATGTGGAAAGAAGTTGGTCTGAATGTTCGGGTCGAGTTTATCGAAAACTGGGGCCAGATGGGTCAGGAAGGCGACGGTTATGCTTCTTCTGACAACATGTGGATGACCGATCCCCGCTGGTGGCTTGTGGTTTAGCTGGGGTCGCGAAGGCGGACACCGTCTGAATGACTGGCCTGAAAAGGGCGTTGTTCCGGCTAACGTCCTGGCGTTTGGCACTGCCATCGAGCAGGGCTCGGACTTTGAGACCCGCAATGCAGCTTACATTTCTCTGTTGGACTTGTGGGAAGAAGAAGTGCCATCAATTATTTTGTATCGCCCGGTTGAAGCCTACGG
>JAADIC010000365.1 GCA_013151535.1 Alphaproteobacteria bacterium
AGCTGCTGGCGGCCGAGGATTATGAAGGTGCGGCCAAGGGGTTCGCCGATATGTGGGGCGGGCCGTTATCGTGGGAGGATACGCCACAAAGTCAGCGCGAATATATGGTCAGCCGGATGGAACTTGTACGCGACAGCTCGGATGCAGCGCTTGGGTTGGGGGCGGATTACATCCCTTTGACGCAGGTGGCCAAGATCAAGGTGCCGGTTTTGTTGATCGAAGGGGCGCAGTCAAACCCGATCATCGCGGCGGTGCAAACGGCACTTGAAGGCGCTTTACCAAACGCAACCCGCGTGATCGTAGAGGGGGCTGGACATATGGTGCCGATCACCCATGCGGGCGTGGTTGCGGATCACTTGCGCGGTTTCCTCAACCCCTAAGAATTGCGACGAAACCGTCAATATCACGCTGGCTGGTGGACCAGCTTGTGACCATGCGCGCACCCAGAAGCTCGTGATCCGGCCCCTGCATCGACTGGCCGAAATAGAGGTCGTATTCAGCGCCAGCCGCCTTGGCGAACCGGTGGGCGGTGCGGGGAAAACGGGCGAAAATCATGTTGCCTTGGCGGGGAAATTCCAGCGTGGTATCCGGCAGCGAGAGCAACGCCGTTTCCAGACGGGCGGCGGCGTCATTGGCGCGTTTTGCCAGATCAAGCCAGAGGTTGTCGGTCAGATACGCCCCCATCTGGGCGGAGAGAAAGCGGTGTTTTGACAGCAGATGACCGGCGCGTTTGCGGCGCAGTTCAAACTCCCACGCTTGGTCGGGGTTGAACATAATCACCGCCTCAACCCCCATCAAGCCGTTTTTGGTGCCGCCAAAACTGACCACATCAATGCCAGATTTCCATGTCATTTCGGCGGGCGTGCAGCCGAGATGAACAAGCGCATTGGCGAACCGCGCGCCATCCAGATGGCTGGGCATATTGTCGTCGCGGGCAATGGTGGTCAGGGCATGGATTTCGTTGAGCGAATAGGCGGTGCCGCGCTCGGTCAGTTGCGTGATCGTCAGGATGCCGCGCTGGATCACATGCGGGTCGGTGGCGTCGATGCTTGCAAGGGCAGCGCGTAGATTGTCAGGGTTGATCTTGGCATTTTCACCGTCCAGCACCACCAGTTTAGCCCCGTTGGTGAAAAACTCGGGCGCGCCGCATTCATCGACCTCGGCGTGGGACAGGCGGTGGCAGAACACAGCCTGCCACGGGTTGATATGGCAGGCCAGTGACAGCGCATTGGCGGCAGTGCCGGTGGCGACAAGATAGACAGCCGCATTCGGGGCCTCGAACAGAGCGCGTATCTGATCGCGCACGCGGTCCATGATCTGATCGTCGCCATATGAGGTGGCGTAACCCTGATTGGCCGCAGCAAGTGCCGCCATGATTTCAGGTGCAACCGGGGCGGTGTTGTCGGAGGCGAAATGCATGTCAGGATATTTCCTCGATCACATAAAGTTCCAGATCGTCGTCGTTAATTTCGTATTCGGCAAGGGTTTTGTAACGCATGGAGATACCGGCCTCGTGAACGCTGTCGGGGTCGCCCGAGATCAGCGGATGCCAATCGTGCAGCGGTTTGCCCTCGAACAACAGGCGATAAGCACAGGTGATCGGCATCCAATAGGCGTGACGTTCGATGTTTTCGGGTGTCAGAACCACGCAGTCTTTGACCAGTTGCTTGCGCAGAGCGTATTGGCTGCAATGACATTCGGTCCCGTCAAACAGACGGCAGGCGATGTTGGTAAAATCGATTTCGGCGGTGTCCGGGTCTTCGAGCTTGAGCAAACAACAGCGGCCACAATTATCGCACAGGGCCTCCCATTCCGGCTTGGCCAGATCGGTCAGCGGGATTTTTTCCCAGAATTTGTGGCGAAGCTCGCCATTGTTTTGAAGCGCGTTCATAGCGGGACTTTGAACCGGAACGCCGGGATTGAAAAGGGATTCTTGAGCCTGAAACCGGATCAGGGTAGCATCGGGCGAAAAGGGCGGGGCAGATGCGCGAAACCGATCTATATGCGCCGATCAAGACCTTCCTTGAAGGGCAGGGTTACGAGGTCAAGGCCGAGATCACCGATTGCGATCTGGTGGCGGTGCGGGGCGGTGAAGCGCCGGTGATTATCGAGTTGAAGCTGAGCCTGTCGCTGGCGCTTTTGTTGCAGGGTGTGGATCGTCAGGCGATCACCGATTGGGTTTATGTGGCGGTTCCGGTGGGCAAGGGTGCGCGCTGGCGTGGGCAGGTGCGCGATGCGGTCAAACTGTGTCGCAGGCTGGGGCTGGGGCTGATTTCGGTCAGCACGCGCGGGTTGGTTCAGGTGCATGCCGATCCCGGCCCCTATCGGCCGCGCAAGGCCCCGCGTCGCAAAACTGCGTTGCTGCGCGAGTTTTCCCGCCGGGTTGGCGACCCGAACAAGGGCGGGCAGGTTGGCCGCCCGATTGTCACCGCCTACCGGCAGGACGCGTTGCGGATTGCGACCGCGTTGCAGGTACGCGGGCCGAGCCGTCCGGCGGAACTGGCGAAGATTTGCGGTGTTCCCAAGGCGGGGGTGATCCTGTTGAAGGATCACTATGGCTGGTTCGCGAATGTATCGCGCGGGGTCTATCAATTGGCACCGGATGGCGTATCGGCGCTTGATCTTTATCGGGATGTGGTTGCCAGCCTTTAGCGCGCTTGAGTATTTGTGGAACGCTGAAAGGATCAGGTGTTTTTGGCAAGGATTTGTTTGGAGATCACGCAATCTTCGTCGATCTGTTTGATGAGGGCGTCCAACGTGTCGAATTTCAGCTCGGGCCGTTGGAAGCTGACCAGCGCGACGGAGATTTCCATGTCGTAAATATCGCCGGAAAAATCGAAGATGAAGACCTCGAGGTTGGCGATTTCGCCGCCGAATGTCGGGCGCAATCCGATCGAGGCCGCACCTTGGTAATGGCCCTTATGCGGGCCTTCCAGCACGTCGACCAGCACCGCGTAAACACCGAATTTTGGCGGGTGCAGCCCGTCAATTGCAAGGTTGGCGGTGGGGTATCCGAGGTCGCGGCCGCGTTGGTCGCCGCCGATGACTTTGCCGTCGATGCGGTGCCAGTGGCCGAGCATTCTTGCGGCGTCTTCGGGTTTACCGTCAGTGAGGGCGTTGCGAATGTTGGTCGAAGAAAATTCTCCCATCTCGTCGCTGATAAGCGGGGCGATGGTGACACCGAAACCCATGTCGCGGCCCATTTCGGCCAGCATTTCGGCATTGCCGGAACGGCCTTTGCCAAAGAAGAAATCGGCACCGATGACGACGTGTTTGAGGCCAAAGCCACCAGCGATCACGTCGCGCGCGAATTCGCTCGCGGTGAGGCTTGAAAGGGCGGCGTTGAAGTTGAGTTCATAGAGTCTTTCGACCCCGAGCTTTTCCAGGCGATGGGCGCGGGCTTTGGCGGACATCAGGCGGAACGACGGGGCCTCGGGGGCAAAGTATTGGCGCGGGTGTGGCTCAAACGTCAGGATGCCCAAGGGGCAGTTGAGGTCGGTGGCTTTTCGACGGGTCAGATCAATCACTGATTGGTGGCCAAGATGTACGCCGTCGAAGTTGCCGATGGCCACGGCGGCCCCGGTGTCACCTTCGCTAACATATTGATAATCGCGGATTATTCGCATGATTGCGCCTTTGACGGGGCCAGCACGAGGGCGTCGCCTTTGATAACAACCGTGTCGCCAACCGAGATGCAATCAAGTTTGACGCGCCTTTTGGCCAAGTTAATATCGGTGACGGTGACGGTGGCGGTGACCAGATCGCCGGGCTTGACCGGGGCGGTGAAGCGCAGGTTCTGGCCGAGATATATCGTGCCGTGGCCGGGCAGGCGTTCGCCAATGAGGGCCGAGAACAGGGCGGCGGACAGCATGCCGTGGGCGATGCGGGTTTTGAACATGGAGGCCTTGGCGTAATCGTCATCCAGATGCACCGGATTGCGGTCTTCCGACAGGGTGGCGAACATCTCGATTTCAGCGTCGCCAATGACCTTGGACAGGCTGCGCGACAGGCCGATTTCGAGGTCTTCGATATAGATAGTGCCGATTTCGCTGTTGGTCATACTGATCCCCTTTTTCGCCCTGTTCTTAGGCGCGGGCGGGCAGTGGTTTCAAGCTAAAACTGACGTGGCATTGGGGCGTTAACTTTTTGCTGGAGGCGTGAAAACGGGCATGCACAGGGCGTACACAACCTGTACACATGCTGTACATACGATCTTGCGCACGGC
>JAADIC010000049.1 GCA_013151535.1 Alphaproteobacteria bacterium
CAGAATTTCGTTTTGGCGGCTTTGGCTTTCATCACGATCTATGTGGTGATTGTCGCCTTCTCGCTGCCCGGCGCGGCGATTGCATCGCTTACCGGCGGGTTTCTGTTCGGGCTGTTTCCGGGTGCGCTGTTCAATATTGGCGCGGCGACGATTGGCGCGACCCTGATATTTCTGGCGGCACGCTATGGTCTGGGCGCGCAATTGTCGCGCAAGATGGATGCCAGCGAGGGGGCGGTGAAGGCGATCAAGGACGGCTTGCGTGAAAACGAGCTGTCCTATCTGTTCATCATGCGCCTGGTGCCAGCGATCCCGTTTTTCGCCGCCAACCTGATCCCGGCCCTTGTCGGTGTGCGGTTGGGGCGGTTCGTGTTCACCACATTCTTCGGCATCATCCCCGGCGGCGTGGTTTACACATGGATTGGCGCAGGCTTGGGCGAGGTGTTCGCGCGCGGAGAAATGCCCAACCTTGGCATCATATTCGAGCCTATGATCCTTGGCCCGATCCTTGGCCTCAGCGCGCTGGCGGCTTTGCCGATCATCCTCAAGAAATTCAAAAAGAGTAGGGCCTGAAGCATGGTCAAGCATATCAAGACCGATATTTGTGTGATTGGCGGCGGCTCGGGCGGCTTGTCCGTGGCTGCGGGTGCCGTGCAGATGGGCGCGCGCGTGGTGCTGGTTGAAGGCGGCTAAGATGGGTGGGGATTGCCTGAATTACGGCTGCGTGCCGTCCAAAGCGCTGATTGCGGCGGGCAAGCATGCCCATGCCATGACCAATGGCGCGGCTTTTGGGGTGACGCCGGTTGAGCCGCAGGTGGATTACGCCAAGGCCAAGGATCATGTGGTCGGTGTGATCGCGGGCATCGCACCGCTTGATTCGGTGGAACGGTTCGAGGGGCTGGGCGTCAACGTCATCACCGACTATGGCCGGTTCATTTCCAAGACTGAATTGCAGGCCGGTGACACCATCATCAAGGCGCGCCGGTTCGTGATTGCCACGGGTTCCTCGCCCTTCGTGCCGCCGATCCCGGGGCTGGACAAGGTGCCTTATGACACCAACGAAACCATCTTTGATCTGCGCGAAAAGCCCAAGCACCTGATCGTCATTGGTGGTGGGCCGATAGGTATGGAACTGGCGCAAGCCCATCGCCGTTTGGGCTGCGATGTGACGGTGCTGGAAGGGCTGAAGGCGCTGGGCAAGGATGACCCTGAACTGACGGCGATTGCGCTGGAACGTATTCGCGGTGAGGGCGTTGAGATTGTCGAAGGCGCGATGGCGTCAGAAATCAAAGGTAAGGTGGGGGCGATTGCTGTCCATACCAAGGACGGTGCCGTTTACAAAGGTTCGCATTTGCTGATGGCGGTCGGGCGCAAACCCAATATCAACGATCTGGGATTGGAGGAGGCAGGTGTTGCCTTTGATCGCCCCGGCATCACGGTGGACGACAGCCTGAAAACCAGCAACCGGCGTGTATATGCGATTGGCGATGTGTCGGGCTCGTTGCAATTCACCCATATGGCGAATTATCAGGCCGGGATCGTTATTCGCTCGGCCTTGTTCGGGCTGCGCTCCAAACAGTCAACGGCACATATCCCGTGGGCGACGTATACCGACCCCGAAATCGCGCAGGTCGGCCTGACCGAGGTGCAGGCGCGCCAACAGCATGGTGACAAACTGGAAGTCGTGCGCTTTGAGTTCGCCGAGAACGACCGCGCCCGCGCCGAACTGGCGACCGACGGCCTGATTAAGGTGATGGTGGTCAAGGGGCGGCCCGTTGGCACCTCGATTGTTGGTGTGCAGGCGGGCGAGCTGATCGGCCTGTGGTCGATGGCGATTGCCAATCGTATGAAAATGGCCGCGATTGCCGCGATGGTCGTGCCTTATCCGACCATTTCAGAGGTTAACAAGCGCGTCGCGGGGGCCTATTTCACGCCGCGCCTGTTTGAAAATGACTGGGTCAAACGCATCGTGCGGCTGGTGCAGAGGTTTTGACAGCCAAACGGATGCTTGAAGGTAAGGCGCGGCGGCAATAGATATGGGACAAAGGAAAACGTGAACATATGTTTCTGAACTCTCTTTCCGGGCGGTTCCTGCTGCTGACCATCGTCTTTGTGATGCTGGCCGAAGTGCTGATCTTTGTGCCCTCGGTGGCGCGGTTTCGCGAAAATTATTTGCAGGCGCGGCTTGAACGCGGGCAACTGGCCTCGCTTTCGGTGCTGGCCTATGTGGACAATATGGTCGATCCGGCGCTTGAGGCCGAGTTGCTGAAAAACGCCGGGGTGATGAACGTGGTGCTGCAACGCGACGAGATGCGAGAGTTGGTGCTGGCATCCCCCATGCCGGGGCCAATAACGGAATCCTTTGATTTGCGCGGGGCCTCGCCCTGGGTGTTGATCCGCGATGCCATGGCGCGGTTATTTGAACCCAAGAACCAGTTGATCCGCGTTATTGGCACGCCGGTCAAACAGGCGGGCTTGCAGATCGAGGTGACCCTGCACACCACCGACATGCGCAACGAAATGCTGAATTATGGCTATCGGGTGTTTCTGCTGTCGCTGGTGATCTCGGTCATTACGGCAGCCATGCTGTTTTTCGCGGTGCGCCGCTATCTGGTGGCCCCAATCAGCCGTGTGGCCAGCCATATCACCGCCTATAAGGACGCGCCCGAGGACGTGGCGAAGATCATCGAACCAAGTGCAGGTATATCCGAATTGTATCAGGCCGAGGTCGCCCTGCGCGAAATGCAGATCGAACTCAGCGCCTCGCTCAAGCAGAAAGATCGGCTGGCGACATTGGGCGGGGCTGTGGCCAAGATCAGCCACGATCTGCGCAACATGCTGACCACGGCGCAATTGCTGGCAGATCGCATGGAGATGAGCCGCGACCCGGCGGTGCAACGCACGGCCCCCAAACTGCTGGGCTCGCTGACCCGCGCCATCAACCTGTGCGAAAGTACGCTGACCTTCGGTAAGGCTGAGGAGCCGGCACCGCTGTTGGCGGAATTTGACATCGCGCAAGTGATTAGCGATGTGGTGGAAAGCGAGGTTCTGGCGGTGCCGGAAGGGGCGGTAGACTTCAAGGTCACGCTGCCCGACGGTGGTTTGCGTGTCATGGCCGACAGCGAACAGGTGTTCCGTATCCTGTCCAACCTCGTGCGCAATGCCCGCCAGGCCATCCTCGCCACGCGCAAGCCCGGCGAGATTTCGGTAACCGTCACTGCGGGCGATAAAAGCTGGTGGATTGACATACGCGACAGCGGCCCCGGCCTGCCGAAAAAGGCGCTGGAAAAGCTGTTCAAACCGTTTGAGGGCGGCATGCGCAAGGGGGGGTCCGGCCTTGGGCTGGCGATTGCCTATGAGTTGGTCAAGGGCCATGGCGGCACACTGGAGCTGACCGGAACCGGGGCGGATGGCACCTGCTTTCGGATTACCATGCCGATTGTCGCCGCTGTCGGCAATTGAACCCGAACCACATGCATTTCGCCCTTGCAAAGCGGCAAACGCCCCGCTAAATCCCATCCTCACGCACCCGTAGCTCAGCTGGATAGAGTACCTGACTACGAATCAGGGGGTCGCACGTTCGAATCGTGCCGGGTGCACCAATTACCCCTTATATTTCAATCTGATATGTGGTTATTCAATTCGTTGAAAGCATTGTGTTTAACTCATGGAAGTGATGTGGAAGCGCCTATGCTGCATTGAGTCGTGTTGTAGTTCAGCCACTCTAAAGTCATTTGCAAAAAGCGAATGCGCCGCGACATTGGCAAGCCGTCATGCTTGCCCACCCAAATCAGGTCAATCAGTGCTGTGCATCTTGCATTAAAGGTCAAACAAACTCGAAATCACTTTGATCGAGGGCCGCCGCCAACACGCCTGCCAGTTCGATCGCGTTGCCGTTGCCATATGTATGGGGAGACAGGGTGCATCACCACACCCACCACACAGGCATTTTACAATGCCCTGCTAGGCAATGGGCAGAGTGAATCGGGAGGTGTTTTTGCCGTGTATATTGGTCCATGTTCCTATATAAATATGGCATGTCGAAGCCTTCTGAACCCATTGATCTTGAACGACTTCCGTCGGAAGTACGAGCCGCCTTCGAGGCCATGCAGGAACAGGTCTCGGCCTTCAAGGAGGCCAATGCGCGACTTGAGCATCTGATCAAGGAATTGCAACACGCGCTTTACGGCAAAAAGTCCGAAAAGCTCGCCTGAGGGATGATGCCTCGCGCAAAAAGATCGCCAAGCCCAAACGTAACCTCGGCAATCTGCC
>JAADIC010000294.1 GCA_013151535.1 Alphaproteobacteria bacterium
GGAGGCATAGGAAAAGCCCATCTTTGCAGCCGCCGCCAGTGTCACCTGTGTCGGCACAAGCGGTGCGCCGAAATGGCCCAAGGCCACGTCGTTAGTCTTGGCATATTCCGCCAGACCGGCCATATCATCGTAAGGCGCGTTTTCACCGGCAGCGATGACAAACGGGTAGGTCAGGAAATTGCCGATCGGTTCAAACGGCATCGGGTCAAGTTCGGGAATACCGATTTGGTCGCCAATCACCGGCACCGCGATGATGAACGAGCCGATAGTATAACCATCCGCTGGCGCACCCGCCGCCTCGATCGCACCCGGGAACGGGCCACCACCACCGCCGGGCTTGTTTACCACAGCCGCCGCGACACCGTATTCCTTCTGGAAATCCTCGGCGATCATGCGGGTCAGCACGTCTTCCAGATCACCCGGAGGCCACGGCACGATGAAAGTTACAGGCTTGTCGGGGTATTCACCAGCCATCGGCGCGGTCGCGCCAAGGGCCATGACAGCCGCGATTGCGGCAGTGGTCAGTAATTTACGCATCAAAACCTCCCTAAGGTTTTTTGTGGGTCTTTTGTGAATTCGTTCTTCCCGAGATCCGTCAAGTGGATCACTATTTGAACCATCGGTTGCAAAAAGGCTTGCACAGAATGTCGCAGCCTGTCAAACAAAAACGCAATTCAGGTCATTTTACGCAGGAATGAAAACCGTGAGCACCGTCGACAAAGCGCTGGATATTCTGGACCTGTTCGCCGAACACCGCCCCGCCATTGGCCTGTCAGAAGCGGCGCGGCTGCTGAAACGTGACAAGGCCTCGACTTTGCGCTACCTCAATTCATTGGAAAGCAAAGGGTTTATCGAGCAAGACCCGTTCACGCGTTCCTACCACCTTGGCCCGGCGCTGGCGCGTCTGGCGCTGATCCGCGAGATCACCTATCCGGTCAATCGCGCCGCGCGCAACATTCTGAAAAAGCTGGTGGCCGATACTGGCGAAACCGCCCACCTGACCCATTTTTCCGCCGAATCACTGACCCATATCGCCATCGAAGAAACCGCCTATCGCGGCACGCGGGTGTTTATTGATCCTGCCGAACCCTTGACATTGCACGCCACCGCATCCGGTATCGCCTTCATGTCGCGCTGCTCAAGCGAACGGATCGCGGGGTTTCTGAACGAGCCTTTGGTGGTGCATACCAGCGAAACCGAAACCGACCGCACGATCATTCTGGACATGGTCAAACAGGCCCGAAAAAACGGCTATGCCAGCACCAGCGGCACCTTTGAAAGCGATGTTTGTGGCATCGCCGCGCCGGTTTTCGGCCCCTCGGGCACGGTTTGCGGTGCAGTTGCCGTGGCCACGCCTGTGTCGCGCATGAATCCGGTTATCCGTGGCAAAATCGCCGGTTTCGTCATAAAAGCCGCCCAGCATATCTCGCGCCATTACGGGGCCAACCGGTTGCCCGAGCAGGTCGCTGAATGAAAGCGCTGGTGCTGGATTTTGGCGGCGTTATCAGCCGTACGCTGTTTGAAACCCACGATCTGAGCGAAGCCGCGCTTGGCCTGCCCAAGGGATCGCTGACATGGCGCGGCCCGTTTGATCCTGAGAGCGACGCCCTGTGGCGGTCCATGCAAAACGACGAGATTTCCGAGCGCGATTATTGGCGCATCCGCACGCTGGAAGTCGCCAAACTGGCGGGCAGAAACTGGCAGGAAATGTCGGATTTCGTGATTGCGGCGCGCGGGTCTGACCCTTTGCCGGTGATCCGCCCCGAAGCCCTTGCCGCCATTGAAACCGCCCGCGCGCAGGGTTGCAAACTGGCGATCCTGTCCAACGAGCTTGATCTGTTTTATGGCGCGGCCTTCCGTGAAAAACTGCCATTTCTCAAAGACTTCGACGCCATTGTTGATGCAACCCATACCGGTATCCTGAAGCCCGATCCCCGCGCCTATCAGGCCGTGACCGACCAGTTGAAACTGCAAGCGCAAAGCTGTGTTTTTGTCGATGACCAGATGCGTAATATCAGGGGCGCACAGAAAGCTGGCATGCAAACTGTGCATTTTGACGTCAGAAACCCGAGTGAAAGTTACCAATCCGCCCTCGCCCTGCTTGATTTGTGAAGGAGAATGCCATGAAAGACTCAAACTTCCTCAAGGAAAACAACGCCCGTCACATGTGGCACCCCATGGCCCATCCGGGCGAGCAGATGAAGGCCCCGCCGGTGATTATATCCTCGGCTCAGGGGGTGCGGATCACTGACATTGACGGGCATGAAACGGTGGATGCGGTTGGCGGCCTGTGGAACGTCAACCTCGGCTATTCCTGTGATCCGATAAAGCAGGCGATTTTCGATCAGCTTAACCGACTGCCCTATTATTCGGCCTTTGCCGGCACATCGAACGATCCGGCGATCGAGCTGTCTTACGAGTTGCGCGAGTGGTTCAAAGAAGACGGCATGGTGCGGGCATTTTTCACCTCGGGCGGCTCGGATTCTGTGGAAACCTGTCTGCGACTGGCGCGGCAATATCACAAAATCCGCGGCGATCACGCGCGCAGCAAGTTTTTCTCGCTAAAAAAGGGCTATCACGGCACCCATTTTGGCGGTGCCAGCGTCAATGGTAACAACCGGTTTCGCATTGCGTATGAGCCGCTTTTGCCCGGCTGTTTTCACATCCCCGCCCCTTACACATATCGTAATCCATTCAACGAAAGTGATCCCGCCAAGCTGGCGGAACTCTGCGCGGCAGCGTTTGAAGACGAGGTTCTGTTCCAAGGGCCGCAAACCATCGCCGCCTTTATCATGGAGCCGATATTGGGCGCGGGTGGCGTGATCGTGCCGCACAAATCCTTCATGCCGAAAATCCGCGAAATCTGTGATCGCCACGGTATCCTGTTGATTTCAGACGAAGTTATCACTGCTTTTGGGCGCACCGGCGACTGGTCGGGGGCGCGTCACTGGGGCGTTCGGCCCGATATGATGTCAACCGCCAAGGCGATTACCGGCGGCTATTACCCGTTTGGCGCGGCGATGATCGGCGAAAAAGTCGCCGAGGTTTTTGAAAGCGACACCAGCGGGGCCGCCAGCATCGGCCATGGTTACACCTATTCGGCCCATCCGGTAGGGGCAGCGGCGGCGCTGGCCTGTTTGGCCGAAACCAAACGCATTGACCCGCGCAAAAATGCCGCCGCGCGTGGTTTGCAAATGTATGAAGGCCTGCGCGCCTTGCAGGCCAAACACCAGATCATTGGTGATGTGCGTGGCGGTCACGGGCTGATGAGCGCGATGGAACTGGTGTCGGACAAGGCGGCAAAAACCCCTGATCTGGCCTCGGGTAAAATCGTGCAGAAAGTGGCCTATGAAAACGGGGCCATGGTGCGGGTTTCGGGGCATAATGTGCTGCTGTCACCCCCCTTGGTGCTGACCAGCGCCGATGTGGATACGATCATTTCCGCCCTTGACGCCGGCCTGACTGCCGCAACCGCCTGAACAAAACCAATCTGCCTGATTTCGCCCGCTGAACCCGATCACCATACAGCAACCTCCCCAACCATGACGCAATCGCGCATTTCCGGTTAGGCCAATAGACTAGAAAATCAGTTTATCGGACTACTGGGCTAGCGGGCTAGCGGGCTAGCGGGCTAGCGGGCTAGCGGGCTAGCGGGCTAGCGGGCTAGCGGGCTAGCGGGCTAGCGGG
>JAADIC010000233.1 GCA_013151535.1 Alphaproteobacteria bacterium
CCGGTCATGCAATCGCCGCGCTTGAGGAAATCACGCTGCAATCCGGTGGCCGCCTCTATCTGGCCAAGGATGCCCGCGCCAAACCCGAAATGATCGCCGCCATGTATGACGAGATGCCGGAATTTGCCGCGATTGCCAACGAGGTTGACCCAAAACAAACGCTGGCCACCGATATGGTGCGCCGATTGAACCTTCGGGGGGCGATCAAATGAGACAGTCTTGGTTAATTCTGGGCGCAAGCTCTGCCATGGCGCGCGGCTTTGCGCGGCGTGTGTCCGAGCAGGGCGCGGATGTGTTTCTGGCCGGTCGTGATATGGATGACCTCACCCGCATGGCGGCTGACTGCCATTTGCGCGGCGCACCCGTGGCTGAGGCGTTGAAATTCGACGCCCGCAAACCGGCTGGTTTCGCCGCGATCAATGAACGGCTGGCGCAACAAGATGGCACGCTGATTTTGTCGGCTCGATGCCGGAGCAGGCCGAGATTGACGCCGACCCCGCCCTGATTGATGCCACCATCATGGACAGCTTCACCGGCCCGGCGCGGTTCTTGCAAGGCTTCGTGCCGATGATGGAAGAGCGTATTTCCGGCACGGTGGTCGGCGTGGCCTCGGTCGCGGGGGATCGCGGGCGGATTGGCAACTATGTTTATGGGTCGGCCAAGGCCGGTTTTGCCACCTATCTGTCGGGCCTGCGCAATCGTCTGACCCGCACGGGTGGTCATGTGGTGACGGTAAAACCGGGTTTCGTCGACACCGCGATGACTTGGGGGCTTGAGGGCCTGTTCTTGGTGGCCAGCCCTGATGATGTGGCCAGCGATATCCTGAAGGCGGTTCAGAAGAAGAGGAACACCATCTACACCCCGTTTTTCTGGCGCTATATCATGCTGATAATCACCCATATTCCTGAAGCAATCTTTAAGAAGATGTCGATTTAATGGGTTGGTTTGAGGAAGGAAAATCTTTCCCGAAAGATTTTCAGAGCGAATAATTTTCGATAAAATTATTCTGAGACCCGCAATGGTGGTCGATTTGGCACAGTCCTGCGCGCTCAAGGTCAGTGACGTTTCTGTGAGGTCGGGTTGTCTCACCTGCGCCAAAGGATCACAACCCGTTGCAACCCCGACAATAACAGGTTGACGATTATGCGTAAATTTCTGGCAATTCTGATGGTTCTGACTGTAACCACCCCCATGGCCGTGGCGCATGAAATCAGGTTCACCGAGGATTGGAAGACCCTCGAATTCCGCTCGATCCCCGCCACCGAATACACGATGAACGGCAGCACGGTCGAGATTACCGCCGAGAAAAGCTCCTCGGTCATCTACAGCCCAATTCACCGGCTCGATTGGCAGGCTTTCAACGCCACATGGTCCTGGGAGGCGATCAGCAGCGTGCCACCAACAAACCTGTCGGAAAAAGGTGCGGATGATCGCAACATCGCGCTTTATTTTGTCTTTCTCGATCAGAAAACCGCCAATAAAATCGGCGAGATCGCCAGCATCCGCAAATTGCTGACCAGCCGCAAATCGCGGATACTTGTCTATACCTTTGGCGGCGACAAACCCGACGGTACGTTTGAGCCGAACCCCTATCTCGGCAAACGCGGCGCGATCATCATCAAACGCGGCGCGGTTGTTGGCGCGTTTGACGAGGTGGTCGATCTGGCGGCGGATTACCGGCGCGCCTTTGGCCAGGCCCCCGACGCGCTTGTCGGTATTGCGCTGGCCTCGGATTCAGACAATTCCGATATGACGATCACGGCGCGGGTTGAAAATCTGGTTCTGAATTAACCCGCCGCCGTAAACAGGATCGCCAGAATTACCGCGATAATCGCCAGCCCGATCTTGTCACGCATGGCGAATACAATCGGGTCGTAATCCTGCTTGCCCTGCCAGCCCAGCACCACCATGCGCACCAGCCACGCACCGATTGGGATCAGGGCCAGCCACAGCATCCAGATATTGGCATAAAGCGCGGCGGCGGCATCGGTGAAACTGTAAAGAAAGAACACCAGCAGCGCCCCGAACGTGCCAAGACCGGCCACATTCAGCAAATCCCCCCGATCCCGGCGGCCATAGCCGCGCCCCGGCAGGTTTTCATCTGACGTGGCCAAAGTCAGCTCGGTCAGGCGTTTGACACAACCAAGGGTGATGAATGTCGGAAAGATGAACGCCACCAGAAAGCCCGAGGCCAGAACCTGCGCTGCAATCGCGCCTGCGATCACCCTTAAAGTATATAGCCCCGCCAACGTGGCCACATCGACCCAGCGCATGCGCTTGAGCTTCAGGGAATAGGCCAGCGACAGCGCCATATAAAGGGCGACAATGCCCAGCATCGGCCAACTGATGACGTAAGCCAGCCCCAGCGCAAAGCTGCCCAGCAATAGGGACGCCAGCATCCCCACCAGTATTGGCACCGTCCCACTGGCAAACGGTCGCTTGCGCTTGGTGGGATGCAGGCGATCCGCCTCCAGATCCAGCAAGTCATTGACTATGTATATAGAGGACGCCGCCATCGAATAGGCCACCGCCGCCGCCAGCACGATCAAAACGCCCGCCATATCAATCCGGTGCGCCGCGATCAGCGGCAGGAACAGCAGCACATTCTTGACCCATTGATGCGGCCGCAGGGCGCGCAGCAGGTCGCGCTTGCGCCAGCCGCCGCCGAATTCCTCGACATTGCCGCCGTTGCCGGCCAGCGCGCTCGCCATCTGCGGATGATTGCCGATGATGATGGCGTTTTCCGCCGCCTGCCAGACCGGCTTGTCAACGATGCCATCCCCGGCATAGTCAAACCCGCCCGTGCCGTAAGCCCTGACCAGAGCCGCCGCCTTGCGGCTGCCGGTCATGTTGACCTCACCATCCGAGGCAAACACCGTGTCGCTTAACCCGTGTTCCTTGGCCAGCCTGCGCACCAACGATTGATCCGAGCCGGAGGCAAACACCACCTCGCGCCCCTGCTTCAGGCTGTCGGCCGCCAGTTCGGCCACCTGCGGGTTGACCGGCAGCAGATCAATGCGCAAGTCAACCATCGCGGCCAGCGCCTGTTTCAGCGCAGCGCGGTTGGTGAAATGGGTGGCACATGTTTTCAGGCAGGTGATCGGGTCGTGGCCCAGCGCGTACCAGAAGCTCTCCAACAACATGTCGGTTTTCAGGAAGGTTCCATCCACATCCAGCACAAGTGGTTTGCTTTTGGCCATCAATTGCCCCCTTTAAGATCAAATACGCAGCCGTCCGAGAACAGCTCGGGCGGGGTCAGGCACAAGGCGCGCGCCACCTGAAAGGCGGCGATGACTTTGGGCACATAGGCGCGGGTTTGCGCGAACGGCGGCACGCCATTATTTTCGGCAATCGCGGTCTCGCCCGCATTATAGGCGGCAAGTGCCAGTATCGGATCATTGTCAAACCGCGCCAGCAACCACTCCATATAAGCGACGCCGCCTTTGATGTTCTGGGCCGCGTCATTGATGTCGGTCACGCCAAAACGCGCGGCGGTGTCGGGCATCAATTGCATCAGGCCCCGGGCACCAGCGTCGCTCGTGGCATCCACCTGCCCGCCGCTCTCGGTGCTCATCATCGCCAGAACCAGTGCGGGTGACAGTTTGGTGCCGACGCTCGACAGCAGAATATCGCGGCCATGCTCGGCAATGATCTGCTGGAGCCGCGCGATTCGCGGGGTTGTGATGGCGCGCCCGTCAGGTGCCCGCGCCAATTGCTGCACGGCCTCCTGGAAGCGCCCGGCGCGCGCGGCGCTCAATTCGGGTGAAATGCCATCCCAGAACCAGTCGAGCTGATCGGCCCGATCTGATAACGACGCGACCGCTATTGGGCCAACCGGCGTCTTAACCACTTCTTCGGAGTTTTCTGGTAGAATCTGAATCGTAATCAGCTTTTTCGCGCCGGGTTTTGGCGGCTTGACAGTGCGAAAAGTGAAATCTTTGAACGGCTCGGCCGCCTGAACAGGGGTTATTCCGGCCAAAAAGACCAGTACCGCAGCTTTTGCAGCCCCAAATTCCATCGCTTA
>JAADIC010000211.1 GCA_013151535.1 Alphaproteobacteria bacterium
CCGAATTGAAAGCCGCCGGAAAATCCGCCTTTGTCACCTATGTGATGGCCGGGGATCCTGATTTTGACACCTCGCTTGAACTGGTCAAAGGTCTGCCCGCCGCTGGTGTTGACGTGATCGAGCTTGGCCTGCCCTTTACCGATCCGATGGCCGATGGTCCGACGATCCAGCTTGCGGGGCAACGCGCCTTGGCGGGTGGCATGACGTTGAACAAGACATTGGCGCTGGCTTCGGCCTTTCGCAAGGACGACGATACCACCCCGATTGTGCTGATGGGCTATTACAACCCGATCTATTCCCATGGAGTCGACAGGTTTTTGGCCGATGCCAAGGCCGCCGGAATTGACGGGTTGATCGTGGTTGATCTGCCTCCCGAAGAGGATGAGGAACTGTGCATCCCCGCCAATGCGGCCGGTATGAATTTCATCCGTCTTGCTACTCCGACAACAGACGCAAAACGCCTGCCCAAGGTTCTGCAAAACACCTCGGGCTTTCTCTATTACGTCTCGATCACCGGCATCACCGGTGCCGCCGAAGCCAATGCCGAAGCGGTTGCGCCTGAGGTTGCACGGATCAAAGCGGCCACCGATATTCCGGTCTGTGTCGGCTTTGGCATCAAGACCCCGGAAGGGGCCGAGGCCATGGGCAAGGTTGCCGACGGCGTAGTTGTCGGCAGCGCGATTGTCGATCTTCTGGGCAAGGGCCAATCGGCAGGCGAGGTTCTGGCCTTCGTCAAAGCCCTTGCCGATGGCGTGCACCGGGCCTGACGCCATTGCGCTTTTTGTATGTGATTGTTAACGATACCTGACCATTTTGGAAGCGAGCCGCCCATGCCCGTCATCACCTGCATCGAAGATTTACGCGTCCTTTATGAACGCCGCGTGCCGCGGATGTTTTATGATTACGTTGAGACCGGCTCGTGGACGGAACAGACGTTTCGCGAAAACACCTCGGATTTTCAGGACATTTATTTGCGCCAGAAAGTCGCGGTCAATCTTGAAAACCGCTCCACCGCCAGCCAGATGATTGGCCAGGATGTGGCGATGCCATTGGCGCTGGCCCCCGTCGGCCTGACCGGCATGCAATGCGCCGATGGCGAGATCAAGGCGGCGAAGGCGGCTGAAAAATTCGGCGTGCCGTTCACGCTGTCAACCATGTCGATCTGCTCGATCGAGGATGTGGCTGAAAACACCACAAAACCGTTCTGGTTCCAGCTTTATGTGATGCGCGACCAGAATTTCCTGAAGGCGATCATCGCGCGGGCCAAAGCGGCGAACTGCTCGGCCCTTATATTGACGCTCGATCTGCAAATTCTCGGCCAGCGGCATAAAGATATCAAGAACGGTCTGTCAGCCCCGCCAAAACCGACCCTTAAAAACCTGATAAATCTATCGACCAAGCTGCGCTGGGGGCTGGGCATGCTCGGCACCAAACGACGCGGTTTTCGCAATATTGTCGGCCATGTGGACGGGGTTGGCGACCCTGCCAAGCCTGATGGAATGGACAACCAGCCAGTTTGATCCGGCGCTTGACTGGGACGCGGTCAAACGCATTCGCAAAATGTGGGACGGCCCGCTGATCCTGAAGGGGATCATGGAGGCGGAGGATGCCAAACTGGCGGTGAAAGCCGGGGCGGATGCGATTATTGTGTCAAATCACGGCGGTCGGCAGCTCGACGGCGCGCTTAGTGCGATCCGTGCCTTGCCTGCCATTCTGGAGGCGGTCGGTGACAAGGTCGAAGTGCATATGGACAGCGGTATCCGCACGGGTCAGGACATCCTGAAAGCCGTCGCCATGGGGGCCAAAGGGGCGTATATCGGGCGCGCCTATATCTATGGCCTTGGGGCGATGGGTGAGGCCGGTGTAACCAAGGCGCTGGAAACCCTACATAAAGAACTTGATCTTTCCATGGCGTTTTGTGGTCATAAGAACATCATGGATGTATCCCGCGATATACTGATGATCCCGAAAGGATTTGCAGGCGATTGGGAGTAACGACTTCCACCAAATGCTGCACATTCGATGGATCGGGCTGAATTCGCTCCACGCTCTTCGGTGCGCTCCGCGCGGGGAGTATTTGTGGAACAATGAAAAGCCAGCATGTGTGGTCGGAATTCCCCCTTCCCTTCCCCCCCATTACCCCCTATAGCAGCCACTTCTTGCGGCGTTTTCACCCTTGGAGGTTCGCCGCTCTTTTGAAACTTAAGGAGAATTCCGATGGCTGGACCTATACCAGATCTTCAAGCCACGGCTCGCGCGGGGACAGGCAAGGGGGCCGCCCGTCAGGCACGCCGTGAAGGACAAGTACCGGGTGTTGTATATGGCGGCGGTGAAGACCCGCAACCGATCAACATCAAGTATAATGTATTGTTGAAAAAACTGAAGGCGGGCAAGTTTCTGTCGACGCTTTTCAACCTCAAAATCGAAGGTAAGGACGACGTGCGCGTCATCTGCCGCAACGTCCAGCGCGATGTTGTGAAAGACCTGCCGACCCATCTCGATTTGATGCGTTTGCACCGCTCCTCGCGGATCAATCTGTTCATTCCGGTTGAGTTCATCAATCAGGAAACCAGTGCGGGCCTCAAAAAGGGTGGCGTTCTGACGGTTATTCGGAATGAGGTTGAGCTGAAAGTGACAGCCGGCGACATTCCGGACCATCTGATCGTTGATCTTGAAGAAATGGAAGTTGGCGATGTTGCCACCATTTCCAACATCAAAATGCCCGAAGGCTCGCGTCCGATGATTACGGATCGTGACTTTGTGATTGCCAATATCTCGGCCCCGAGCAGCCTGAAATCTTCTGGCGGTGACGAGGATGAAGTTGACGGCGAAGAAGCAGCCGAAGGCGAAGAAACAACAGAAGACGCCGCAAGCGAAGAGTAAGTCGCCTCGCGTCAAAACATGTGATATTGAAAGCGCGCCGGAACCTGTTTCCGGCGCGCTTTTGTTTGGATGGATGCAATGAAACTGTATGTGGGCCTTGGCAATCCCGGCGCGAAATACGCGGCGAACCGGCATAATATCGGCTATCGCGCGGTCGAGCGCGTGGCCGGGGATCACGGGTTTTCACCCTGGAAGGGCAAATTTCAGGCCGCGCTAAGCGAGGGGCGGCTGGGCGGCGAAAAAGTCATCCTGTTAAAGCCCGAAACCTTCATGAACCTGTCCGGCCAATCGGTTGGGGCGGCCATGCGGTTTTATAAACTTGAGCCTGCGGACGTGACGGTTTTTCATGATGAGCTTGATCTTGCGCCCGGTAAGCTGCGTGTCAAAACCGGTGGCGGCCATGCCGGGCATAATGGCCTGCGCTCGTTGCACCAACATATCGGGCCAGACTATGCGCGCGTGCGTATCGGCATTGGCCATCCCGGCCACAAGGACCGGGTTGCCGGATATGTGTTGCATGATTTTGCCCGCGCCGATCAGGGCTGGATCGAGGATATTCTGTGCGGTATCAGCGACGGCATTGGCGAGTTGGCCAAGGGTGACGCCAGCCGGTTCATGAATGCGGTGGCGCTGCGGGTTGCGCCGCCGCGCTCATCCAAAACCGCATCTGCGAAGATCAAGCCAAAGCCGGAACCAGAGGACCAGCGGAGCGCCATGCAAAAGCTGTTGGACAAATTCAGGTGAATATTCACGAGGTTTTTGAATATCAGGCCAAGGCCTGCGCCGAGCTTGGCTCGCCCTTCACGGCGCGTGTGCTGCGCATCGCCAGTAGATTGCTGAAGAACGACACGCCCGTCAGCCAGCGGATTCTCAACTGGCCCGGCGATCCGTCCAGCGGCGCGGATTCCGTGCCATTGCGCTTGGCCGGGGCGTTGCATTCTCTGGTGCTGTCCGGCCAATATCCTGATTTGGAACGACTTTATCCGCCGAACCCATCTGATGACACTGCGCTTTCTTCAACGATCAAAACGGCATTCACTACCCATAGCGATCACATCTTGCACTGGCTCAACAGCCCGCCACAGACTAATGAAAGCGGGCGTTCGGCCCCACTGGTTGCCGCCGCCCACATGCTGGTGGCCAAATACAATCTGCCTTTGCGATTGCTGGAGCTTGGCACAAGTGCGGGGTTGAACCTGCGCTGGGATCATGTGGCGCTTGATCTGCAAGGCCGCTTGCTTGGCCTGAAGAACGCCCGTATGACGTTGACGCCGGATTGGCAGGGCGTGGTTCCTGAAACCAGAACGCTTGAGGTCATCAGCCGTGCGGGTGTTGACCTCAATCCGCTTGATCCCACCTCGCAAAATGACCGCCTGCGTCTGCTGTCCTATATCTGGCCTGACCAGCCGGATCGGCTGAGGCGCATGAAATCAGCGCTGGACTTGGCAAGGGACGTCCCGGCATGCATCGAAAAATCCGACGCTATTGACTGGCTGGAAACGCAACTTGCCACACCGCACACGGGGGCCCTGACCGTTATCTTCAACACAGTCGCCTGGCAGT
Organism: Alphaproteobacteria bacterium; assembly: GCA_013151535.1. Classification (GTDB taxonomy): domain Bacteria; phylum Pseudomonadota; class Alphaproteobacteria; order Rhodobacterales; family Rhodobacteraceae; genus UBA5972. The sequence continues at coordinate 4,447 of JAADIC010000211.1, forward strand.
ATTTCCCGCCCGAAAAGCAAAAAGCCGGGCTGAAGCTGATCGAGGCCCATGGCCGGCGCGCCACAAGGGACAGGCCGCTGGCATGGCTGTCCATGGAGAACGACGGAGCCACGCCGGGGGCTGGCCTGACATTGCGGCTCTGGCCCGGCGCGCAAACAATTTCCCTTGGCCGTGCTGATTTTCATGGCCGCTGGGTGCGATGGGACATTGGGGCGACCTTGCCAGCGGCTTGACCTTGCAAAACGACAATGACCAGAGCCTCGTCCACAATATCTGACCCACTCAGCCGCTCAGATTTTTTCAAAAGCCAAGTGGCGGCGCGCTGGGCATATCTGTCGATACGTTCAAGCGGCGGTGCGCCGGGATTTGAGAAAATATGAGCGGCCCCAGAGGGGTTGTGCCCACGCGGCCTGCCTCCGGGCGGTTGCCGCTCGACCGTATGCCCGCTACGCTTTTCGCACCAACGCACCCGTATTCAGACCGCGTGGGCGCAACTGAGCGGGTCAGATATTGTGGACGAGGCTCTAGCTTTCGTATATCAATATACGGATAAAATTAGGCCAATTGGCCTAAAACAGGGATTGCGCGTGCTGGCAGGAACAGTTCCGCCCGGGCTGGCCCTGCCGGCCTTCAACTGTGCGGGGCTAAGATGAAAACGCGG
>JAADIC010000266.1 GCA_013151535.1 Alphaproteobacteria bacterium
CCGATGGAGCCTTCAAGCACGCTCATATGGACGTCCAATTCAAAGCAGTCTATACCCTCACCGGATAAGAGAGCTTTGGCGAACGCGATGATTGTCGGGTCGTTTGTACGGATAAGTTCTTTCATTATTCGGACATAAGCACAGGCACGCCACCTGTCGAGGGGATTGAGAAATAAAGCCCATGGACCAGATCGCGCCCAAAGCCAAACCGCATGAAGAACTGGCCGCAATTCTTGGCCCCGAAATGGCCGAGGTGGATGGCCTGATCCGGGCGCGCATGGCGTCCGACAACGCGCCGCGCATCCCGGAAATCACCGCCCATCTGGTCGAGGCGGGCGGCAAGCGCCTGCGCCCGTTGCTGACATTGGCGGCAGCACGATTGTGCGGTTATAGCGGCCCTTACCATGTGCATCTGGCCGCCACGGTCGAGTTCATTCACACCGCCACCCTGCTGCATGACGACGTGGTTGACGAAAGCGCGCAAAGGCGCGGGCGGCCGACGGCAAACCTGATGTGGGACAATAAATCAAGCGTTCTGGTGGGGGATTACCTATTTTCGCGCAGCTTCCAGTTGATGGTCGAAACCGGCTCGCTGAGGGTTCTGGATATTCTGGCGAATGCGTCCGCCACCATTGCCGAAGGCGAGGTTTTGCAACTGACAGCGGCGCAGGATCTGGCCACGGATGAGGCGATTTACCTGCAAGTGGTGCGCGGCAAAACCGCCGCGCTGTTTGCCGCCGCGACCGAGGTTGGCGGCGTGATTGCCGGGGCGGATGAGGCTTGGGTGACCGCCCTGCACGCCTATGGCGACGCACTTGGCATCAGTTTCCAGATCGTTGACGATCTGCTGGATTACGGCGGCTCCAGCACCTCGCTTGGCAAGAATACCGGTGATGATTTTCGTGAACGCAAGCTGACCTTGCCGGTTATCAAAGCGGTGGCGCTGGCCGATACCAAGGAGCGCGCCTTCTGGTCGCGGGTGATCGAGGACGGCGACCAGCGGAGCGGCGATCTGGAGCAGGCGATGGAGATCATGCACCAGCATGGTACGCTTGAAGCCACCCGCGCTGAGGCGGTGCTCTGGGCCAACAAGGCCAAGGCGGCGCTTGACGATTTACCGCAAGGTGAAATCCGTGGATTGCTGGCTGGGTTGGCTGATTATGTGGTGTCGCGGGTGAAATAATTTTCGTGAAAATTATTCGGAAACGGGTGAATGTTCAGGCAGAATCCAAGGCCCCTGCACACCCAACCTGACCGCTTTGACCCACCAATTCGGGTGGTTTAGCGTCAGAACGTCAGCAGCGTGGTTCGCGGCCTCGCCCGACGGGAACAACCCGAAACAAGTGGCCCCTGATCCCGACATGCGCGCCAATTGGCAATCATCAGCGCAATCAAGTGCCTCGATAACCTGCGCAATCGCGGGCAGCAGCGAAATCGCTGCGGCTTGCAAATCGTTACGTTGAGTTGCGAGATAGATCACCCAGTCCGTGAATTTCTTCGATCCTGGCAAGCGTTGCATTGAATTATTTTCTTTACTTTCAAGCTGTTGAAAAACCTTCTGGGTTGACACACCCACCCCCGGATTGACCAGAACCGCATCGAGAACGGGCATAGTTACCGGCGTCAGCGCCTCGCCCACGCCCTGCATGCGAACAGTTTCGCCCGCCATGCAAACCGGAATATCGGCCCCAAGTTCCAGCAATTTCGCCTGCTCCGGCAAAGCCTCGCCCCAAAGCGCGCCCAGCAAATTCAGCGCCGCTGCCGCATCTGACGAGCCACCCCCGATGCCCGAGGCAACCGGCAGGTTTTTCTGCAATCGCAACCGCGCGCCTTGCCCCGAGCCAAACAGACCCGCCGCTTGCAGGATCAGATTATCCGGCCCAACGGGCACATGCGCGGCCATCGGGCCGGCTACTTTCAGGCTAAGAGACTCCGCTGCCGCAACCGTGATCTCATCGCCGAAATCGGCAAAACACACCAGAGAATCCAGCAGATGAAGCCCGTCGGCCCGCTGCCCCGTCACATGCAGGGCAAGGTTGATCTTGGCCGGTGCAAGGCGGCGCAGCATCGGGGTCTACTCGTGCGACGAGCCGTTTTCGGCTTCAAATTTCAGCACTTCATCAAGGCCGATTTCCAGCTTCATACGGATACGTTCGGCGTCCTTTTCTTCGGGCTCAAAGGACAGGGCCCGCCGCCACTGGAATTCCGCCTCGAGCTTGCGCCCGACCATCCAATAGGTATCGCCCAAGTGATCGTTGATGATCGGATCAACCGGCATCAGTTCCACCGCGCGCTCCATATGTGGCACCGCCTGTTCAAACTTGCCAACGCGGTAAAGAACCCAGCCCAGTGAATCGGTGATATAACCGTCATTCGGGCGCTGGTTGACGGCGGTCTGGATCATCGCCTGCGCTTCTTCCAGCTTGATGCGCTTTTCGACCAGACCATAACCCAGATAGTTCAGCACCAAGGGCTGATCGGGCGACAATTCCAGCGCAAAACGGAAATCCTTTTCGGCGGCTTCCCAATCGCCTTCACGCTCGGTCGTGATGCCGCGCGCATAATAAAGGAACCAATGGTTCGGCTGCGGGTTCGGCAACAGGGCGATGGCGGAATTGTAAGCCGTGGTCGCTTCGGCGAAACGGCTTTCGCGGCGCAGGGCATCGCCAAGGGTGGTGAACACCGTCGGAATGGTTTTGAAGGTCTTGGACAGGCCCACCAGAACCTCGATCCCAACATCGGGTTTGCCATCGGCCACCAGCGCCTCGGCCCGACCAATTTCGGCCGAATAGAACGAGGGGTCATCGCTTGGTACCGTGTTGTAGCTGTCCACGGCCAGTTCAAATTGCCCCTGATCGTTCAGCAATCCGGCCACCAGCAGGGTGGCAGAAACCAGATCGGGGCGCAGATAGGTGGCAAGGCGGCCATAGATCAGGCCAAAACGGTTACTGTCTTCGCCCGCAAGTACCGAGGCCAGGGTCAGGAACACCTCGGCCGCGCCGTCCTGGGCGTTGCCGATGGCGGTAAATTCAAGGGTTTCGCCGGCCTGCAATTTTTTCTGGATCGCCAGAACCTCGAGATCGCCGGAACCGTTCATCGCATCGTCAATGATCGCCAAAGCCTCGTCATTGCGATCAAGCTGGGACAGCATCTGAATATGGGCGATCAGGCTGCCACGGCCGATACGGATCGGAACACCGTCGTCACCAGCCATCACCGCCTCGGCGGTTTCAAAATCACCGACCACCGCCAATGCCAGCGCCTTGTGATAATCCGAGAACAGTTTCATGGCCGGATTGTCGGCCATTTCATCAAACTGTGCCACCGCGTCGGACATTTTGCCTTGGCCAAGATAGATCCAGCCCTGTATCAGCCCGTCCAGCAGCGGGCTGAACCCCGCGCCTTCACCAAAATAGGCCTTCGCGGCGTCGTATTTACCGGCTTTGACATCGTTCGTCATCAAGACGAGCTGGGCAAGCTGGCTGTTGGCCCCGAGGCTTTCCATACGGCGTGCCACCGCCAGCCCCTGTTTGACATCACCCTTGCTGAGATAGGCCAGAAGCGCGTTTTGCATCAGGCCGGTATTGCCGGGATCATTGATAAGCGCGCGGGCGTAATATTGGGCTGCTGCCGTGTAAT
>JAADIC010000259.1 GCA_013151535.1 Alphaproteobacteria bacterium
GAGCTGATGTCGCCGAAATCCATTGCGGTTTTAACTGGGAAATCTGCAACCGCCATTCCGATGCACGCTTAAGCCGTTAACCCCTCGGGCTCGTCCAGCCCGTTCACCCGGCACGCCGCCGTCACCGTATTGGCCAAAAGGCAAGCGATTGTCATCGGCCCGACGCCACCCGGAACCGGCGTAATCGCGCCCGCAACTTCCGAGGCACTGGCGAAATCCACGTCGCCCACCAGCCGCATCTTGCCCTCACCCTTTTCGGGGGCGGGGATGCGGTTGATGCCCACGTCAATCACGGTCGCGCCGGGTTTTATCCAGTCGCCCTTGACCATCTCGGGCCGCCCGACAGCCGCCACCAGAATATCGGCAGAGCGGCACAAAGCCTCGATCTCGCGGGTGCGCGAATGGGCAATCGTCACCGTGCAGCTTTCGCGCAGCAACAACGCCGCCATCGGTTTGCCGACAAGGTTCGAGCGCCCGACAACCACCGCATTCAGCCCCGACATATTGCCAAGCTGATCGCGCAGCAGCATCAAACAGCCAAGCGGCGTGCAGGACACCATGGCTTTACCGCCCGAGGCCAGCAATCCGGCATTGAGAATATGGAGGCCATCCACATCTTTTTGGGGCGCGATCTGGGCTACAATATCGGTTTCGCTCAGGTGATCCGGCACCGGAAATTGCACCAGAATGCCATGCACGGCAGGATCGTTGTTCAGCTTGTCGATGAGGGCGTAAAGATCGGCCTTGGACGTATCGGCATCCAGCCGGTGCTCATAGGAATTCATGCCAACTTCGACGGTTTGCCTCCCCTTGGCGCGCACATAAACCTCGCTCGCCGGGTCTTCACCGACCAGCACCACGGCCAGCCCCGGTGTGATACCATGATCGGCCTTTAGCCGCGCCACATGTTCGGCAACTTTGCTGCGCACCGTCGCGGCAAATGCCTTGCCGTCAATCCTTGTGGCCACCATCAGAACAGCCCTTCGATTTCGCCGTCATCATTCAGATGAATGGACATGGCTGCGGGCGTGCGTGGCAGGCCCGGCATTGTCATGATCTCGCCGCAGATGACAACGATGAACCCCGCACCAGCCGAAAGCCGCACTTCGCGTACCGGCACCGAATGGCCGGTGGGCGCGCCGCGCAATTCGGGATCGGTCGAGAATGAATACTGGGTTTTCGCCATGCAGACCGGCAGGAGGCCATAGCCGGCCTCTTCCCACAGGCGCAATTGATCGCGGATTTTTTTGTCAGCCAGAACCTCGTCGGCGTGGTAAATCCGTTTGGCGATGGTCTCGATCTTTTCAAACAGCGGCATTTCGTCGGGATAGATCGGTGCGAAGGCGGCCACATCCGCGTCGGCGATTTCAGTCACGCGCTGGGCCAATTCAACCGCGCCTTCGCTGCCCTTTTCCCAGTGCTGGCACAGGATCGCCTCGGAACCATGGGTTGAGACATAGTCGCGGATCGCTTGTACTTCGGCATCAGTGTCAGTGACAAAATGGTTGATCGCCACCACCACCGGCACGCCGAAGCTCTTGAGGTTGGAAATGTGGCGGCCAAGGTTGGGGCAGCCGCCTTCAACCGCCGCCACGTTCTCGGCCCCAAGATCGGCCCGCGCCACGCCGCCGTTCATCTTCATGGCCCGCACTGTCGCCACCAGAACCACGACCGCAGGTGCGATACCGGCTTTGCGGCATTTGATATTCATGAACTTTTCAGCCCCCAGATCGGCCCCAAAACCCGCCTCGGTCACCACATAATCCGCCAGTTTCAAGGCGGTGGTGGTTGAGACGACTGAATTACAGCCATGCGCGATATTGGCGAACGGGCCGCCATGCACAAAGGCCGGATTGTTTTCCAATGTCTGCACCAGATTGGGCTGCATGGCCTGTTGCAACAGCACCGTCATCGCCCCGTCGGCCTTGATATCACGGCAATAGATCGGGCTGCGATCACGCCGGTAAGCGACGATAATATCGCCCAGACGCTTTTCCAGATCGGCCAGATCGTTGGACAGGCACAGGATCGCCATGACTTCCGAAGCCACGGTAATATCAAACCCGGTCTGGCGCGCAAAGCCGTTGCTCACACCGCCAAGCGAGGTGACGATATCGCGCAAGGCCCGGTCATTCATATCCAAAACCCGCCGCCATACCACCCGGCGCTCGTCGATTTCCAGCTCGTTGCCCCAATAGATATGGTTATCGATCATCGCGCTTAGCAGGTTATGGGCGCTGGTGATGGCGTGAAAATCGCCGGTGAAATGCAGGTTCATCTCCTCCATCGGCACCACTTGCGCATAACCGCCACCCGCCGCGCCGCCCTTCATACCAAAACACGGGCCAAGCGAGGCCTCGCGAATGCAAATCGCGGTTTTCTTGCCGATCCGGTTCATGCCATCGGCCAGCCCGACCGTGGTTGTGGTTTTGCCCTCACCTGCCGGCGTTGGATTGATCGCCGTCACAAGGATCAGTTTGCCGTCTTTCTTGCCGCGTTGGGCCTTGATGAATTCATCCGAGACCTTGGCCTTGTCATGACCAAACGGCAGCAAATGTTCGCTGGGGATGCCCAGCTTGGCACCAATTTCCTGAATGGGCAGCTTGTGGGCTGCGCGTGCAATCTCGATATCGGATTTATATGCCATTGGCGGATCTTTCTGTTGCCGGGGTCGGTTAAGGTCTTAGTCGCGTATAACGGCGATTCTGGTGTACCGTCGCACACTTTCCGACAATTTTTGGCTTGGAATCGCCGCAAACGCAATTGTTTAATGGTGGCAATGACGGATAGTTCAACCGCTCTGATGCGTCCAGCGCGGCTGATCCGGAATATGCAGGCGCACCATGTCGCCAACGCGGATCATCCCCTCACGTTCAACCCATGCCGTCACCCCGCGCCGCCCTTCAGCGGCGGGCTTGAACAGCTTGCCAAGCCCGGGCTGATCCTTGTTGATTTCGGGGGCGGGCAGCACGCAGGGGCGATTTTCCATATCCACAACCAGCATCGCGCCCGAGGCGAATTGCAGGCGTGAGGAGGGTGGAATATGGCTGAAATCATCAAAACCCTCAAGCACCATCGACGCCCCGAGCCAGCGCGGATCAAACCACTCGATGCCCATTTCGGTGGCCATCGCGGCCAGGTCTTCCGCTGACAGAATACTGAACTGGCGGCTGTTGCGGATTTCGGTGCCAAGCGCGTATTGAAAGCGCACACGGCTGTCCGAGGCGCGGGTCAGGCCGCTATGCGCCTCGCGCTTGAAACCGGCAAAAGTGGCGTTCATTTCAGCCAATGCGTCCGAACCAAGCCGCGTATCGCGATCCGCCACAGCCCCGAGGAATGTGACCTTAGCGGTAAAATCGGTGGGCTTGAGGGCGGGCATGGTGGCTCCTTTATATGCACCATACTTTGCGAACTGACCTTGATAAATGCAAGCGCAAACGAAAACGCCCAGAGGTGTCCTCTGGGCGTTAAACTGTTTGGTGCAGACCGATCAGGTCGAAGGTTTCGGCTCAAGCCCCGGGTCTTTCGGGGTTTTCGGCTTGCTGGTTTTCGGCACCGTTGGCACACCGCTTGTCGGGGTGTCATCACTGTCGTCGCCGCGATTAAGCGCTTCGCCCGCGATCAC